>JALZAW010000277.1 GCA_030948155.1 Candidatus Dormiibacterota bacterium
AAGGATCCGCGCGTCAGATTCATGGGGGTGGTCACCGAGGAGCGGGCGCGGATCGACCTCCTGCGGGGCTCGGACGCATTCTTTCTCCCCTCCAGCGTCGAGGGGCTTTCGCTCGCCATGCTGGAGGCGATGGCCTGCGGCGTCACCACGGTGGCCACCGATGTGGGGAGCGATGGCGAGGCGCTGCGCGGCGCCGGCATTGTGCTCGACCCCAACAGCCTCGAGGCCGAGCTCGGCGGGGTTATCAGGATGCTGATCGAGCTTCCCCACTTGACCGAACAGCTGGGCCGGCTGGCACGAGAACGTGTCGTCCAGCGCTATTCCCTCGCCGCCAACCTCCAGGGCTTGCTCCAGCTTTACGCCGCGCTCCCAGAGCCGGTGCCCGCGCCGCTCACGATGGGCTCCCACCGCAGGCGATAGCCGATCCCAGGCACTGACAGCAACAGGTCCGGCCGGCCGGGCTCCATCTCGATCTTCTTGCGCAGGTTGCGGACGTGGACATCCACCAGCCGCGAATCAGAGTCGAAGCCGGCGGCAGCGCCCAGGTGTTCCAGGATCCGCTCCCGGCTGACCGCGCGCCCGGCCGCGGCCAGGAGGCAGAGGAGCAGCGCGAACTCCGCCGACGTGAGATGCAGGGGGCGGCCGCTGCGCGCCACCAGCTGTCGACTGGGATCGATGACCAGGTCGCCGCAGCGGTGGGTTCTAGGAGGCCCGCCGAGCAGCCGCGGGCGCTGCCTCTCCAGGCTCAGCTCGAGGCCCGCCACCACCTGGGCAGTGGCGGTGGGTGGAAAGGTCTGCTCGGCCCCGCGTGCGAGCGCGCCCAGCGCGGCGTCAGGGCTGGCGCACAGCGCCAGCACGATCAGCCAGGGCGCTGCCGCCTGCAGCCCCTGGATCAGGCCGGGCGAACTGCTCACCACTGCCGCGCTGGCTGCAGCGGCCTCGCGCAATGCCGGACCGGCGTCGGCGGTTGCGAGCGGCCTGTGACCGCGAGCCGTCAGGCGAAACTGCAGGTCGCGTTCGGCCCGGGAATCCAGGCCGATGAGGAGAACCCGTGCCGGAGCCATTCCGGCAGCCTAGGCGTCGGCCGACGCGATTACAACGCCTGGCGTGTAAAGATCCGCCTCGCCCTGCGCGCCAGTTGGGCGGGGCCACCGGCGACTCTCGTTCGCCACCTGGACAGCTCCAGATCCCAGGCACCGCAGAATTCCGTCGGCCGGCCGCCGAAGCCTGTCTTGAACTGCCAGAGGCCGAACCACGGATGGCCTGGATCGGGCTCCGGCGGAATGCCCCAGAGGTCGTAGTCGCGACAGCCGGCCTCGCGCGCGGCGCGCATCGCCGCCCACTGCAATGCGTAGGTCGGCTGGAGTTCGCGCTGTTCGCCCGAGGAGCCACCGAAGAGGTAGTAGGCCCGGCCACCGAAGCGAGCGACCAGGATCGCGGCCAGCGGGTGGCCCTGGTGGCGCGCCACATAGGTTCGGCACCAGCTCAGCTTGTCCAGCCGCGCTTGGTACTGGGCGGTGGAGAGAAGCGCTATGCCCTGCCGGGCGGCGGTCGCCTCCGTCTGCCTGTGGAGCTCGTCGGCCTCCCGACCCTCTTCGACAAACACGCCCCGCTTCAGGGCGAGCCGGATGTTGTAGCGATGCTTGGCCTTGAAGGAGGCGAGCATGACCTCGTCGGACGCCAGCGGCACGATCAGCGTGTGCTTCGGCTGGATCGCCCCACTGGGCTTGAAACCCAGCCGGCGCAGCACCGCACCGAGCTCTTTGGACGCCTCCGGCTCCACGCGGAGCCGGGCCAAGCCGGAGCCGCGAGCCCAGGCCACCAGTGCGCCCAGCGCCGCCTCGCTGGTCGGCACCGGACCGCGCGGCACATAGGCCCGGGCGAAGGGCCGCCGTCCCTGGAGCAGCACCGAAGCCTGGCCTCCCGCAAGGTTGACTCGCTCCACCTGCCAGCCCTCTCCCGCCTGCACCTCGCCGTGCCCCCAGGACTGCAGCAGTGGGGGAGGCTGGACCAGGTCAGCCAAGCCGGCGTCCCAGGCAACCTGCTGCAACCGCGCCGGGCTCATCTCAGGTGGCAGACGTCGTTGACGCCGGCCACCGTCACCCGGCCTGCGCGCTGGTCGAGCCGGGTGAGTGAGGCGTTGCCGATGCGGAAGTGGAACCGGCCGTGCAGGCTCTGACCCAACACCCTCCGCAGCAGCGCCTGGATCACCCCGCCATGGGTCACACAGGCAATCAGCTGACCAGGGTGAGCGGCGGCGACGGCGTCGAACGCCCTGCCAGTCCGAGCGCCGAAAGCCGAAGCCGACTCGCCCCCCGGCGCCAGATCCCAATCGGGCTCTTCCCGCCACCGCCGCCAGAGCTCCGGATACTCTCGAGCCAGCTCGGCACCCGTCCTGCCCTCCCACTCGCCCAGAGCTATCTCGCGCAGGTCGTGACAGAACCGGATCTCGCAGCCGAGAGCCGCCGCCAGTGGGTGGGCGGTCTCCGCGGCACGCGTCAGATCGCTCGCGTAGAGAGCTGCGATTGGCGCCTGCGCCAGCCGGCCGGCCAGCTTTGTCGACTGCTCATGGCCGAGCGCCGAGAGGGGCGGATCGAGCTGGCCCTGCACGCGATGATCAGCGTTCCAGGTGGACTCGCCGTGGCGGAGCAGAAGCACGCGCGTCGGAGTGTCATCCGCACCACCGCCGAGGCGGCCCAGCGGCTGGCTCAGGGCTGCAGATCGCCGACCGGCCCTGATCGGTAGGCGCGGACCGGCTCAAAGAACATGTGAGGGACTTATACTAACGTGTCGCTTGGGGCTTGGATTCGATTCCGCTCAGTGAGTAAACAGGGATAAGCCCGTTGAACTAAAGGCGTCGTATTAGCGACGCGATGGAGAACGCCTTGGAGGCCAGAGGCTCACTTACCGAAACCCGGCTGAGAAGACTGTTGGAAGCGGCGCAGAACGAGCGCGCCACAGGTACCCTCACGTTGCGCCAGGATGGCCAGCAGCCCACCTCGCTCTACTTCCTCTTCGGCCATCTGTTCCATGCCGTTGGCGCCGGTGGGGCAGGTGATGACGCAGTGGTTCACGCTCTGGCCTGGTCGTCGGGCGAGTTTGATTTCGACGCGAAGGCAAAACTGCCACCCGACGAATCAGTTCGCGCTTCCATCCCAGATCTAATCGCCAGGGCCAATTCCGAGAACCAGGGCCAAGCGCCGGCCGGACCGAATGGCGGCCGCCCGCAGGCCTGGAGCCAACCCGGCGCTCAGTCGCAGGAGTCACCGCCGGCGCAGCCGGCGCAGGGCGCGCAGCCTCAATCTCAGCAGCAGTACGACCGGCGTTCCGAGCAGCCCTATCAGCGATCGCGGGGACCCGAAGCCGAACCGGTAGCGCCGCCGGAGATACCGCGGGGCCTGAAGTTCCGCCCTGTGCCCAGGCACGGTCGCGAGCCCATCCCGGTGCCCAACGGCGATCTCATGTATGACTCGCTGAAGACCTCTTTTGTCGACTTTCCCCGCTTGCTCACGACTCTCGAACGGGAGGGTTACACAGGCTACGTCCGCCTCGTGGCCGAAAACGCCACTGGCCTCATCTACTTCCGAGAAGGCACAGCCCTGGAAGCTGTCTACGACGGGGGCCAGGACAGTGCTGAGTTGGGCACCGAAGCCCTTGGTCATTTCGCCCAAGAGGTCAGCCGCGGGCAGGGAGTGCTCGACGTGGTCGCGCTCGCGCCCGATCTCGTGGACGGCCTCTATCTGGTCACTGTGGCGCAATCGGTCTACACGCAGCTCTATGCGGGCTGGGTGGACATGCATGCCTTTCTCCGCTTTCTGGAGGAGCGCCAGCTGACCGGCAGCCTGATGGTTCGCTCACCGGCCGCAACGGGTGTCATCATCCTCGATGAGGGGCGCCTCGCGGGGGCCTACACCAGCACCGCTCGCCAGGTGGCCAACAGCACCGACGGAGTGCTCGCACTGTGTGAGGACCCCAACGCCATGATCGAGGTCAAGGCAGCCGCTGAGGAGCGCCGGCCGCCCCTCGACCTCTCCCAGGTGGTCGGCCAGCGGCAGGGCGGCCAGAGCTTTGGGCCGCCTGCGGCCGCCGGACCCCAGCCGCCGCCGGCGACTTCCCCCAGCCGGTCCCGCCAGTACCCGCCGGCCGGCCCCGCCCAACGAGCGCCAGAGCCGCCGCCGGCGCCCGCCTACTCGGCGCCCCGC
>JALZAW010000278.1 GCA_030948155.1 Candidatus Dormiibacterota bacterium
GGTCCGGGCGCTGGGGCCGAATCCGGAGTCCCCGCGAAACCGGAGGTTTCGTGGGGTGGAAAGGAAGGCGTGGAACAGGAGGGGCCCGCTTCCAGCCGGTGCCGTGCGACGACAGGCCGGGCCCCTCTCCGGCCCCCCAAGCCTGCTTCGCGGGGTGGTTGACGCTGGCAATCAGTGTCCGGAGCGCAATGTCAACGAATCTCTGGCTCGGGACACTAAACTCAGGCTGTGATCACTGACAGGGCGCAGATGCCAGATGTGGCCACCTATGCACAGGTTAGCCCCAACATGTTGATATCTTCACCCCGCGTTATCGCGATAGTCAATCAGAAGGGTGGCGTCGGCAAGACGACCACTGCCCTCAATCTGGGCGCAGCCATCGCGGAGCGGGGCTGTCCCGTACTGGTGATCGACATCGATCCCCAAGCCAACTGCACAAGCGGTCTGGGACTCGACCCTCGACGGGCTCGCCGGACCGTTTACGACCTCTTGGCAGGCGAGGCCAGGGTGGACGAGGTGGCGATCTCGACAGCCGTCCGCGACCTCTGGCTCGTGCCCTCGACAACATCGCTGGCGGGAGCCGAAATCGAACTGGCAAGCCAGCCCAACCGAGAGGGCCGGCTGCGAGAGGCTCTGGGCGATCTAGCCGGCGGTTTCGGGTACGTGCTCATCGATTGCCCACCATCCCTGGGCCTGCTCACCTTGAACGGCTTGGTCGCGGCGACCGAGATGCTGGTCCCGCTGCAGTGTGAGTTTTTCGCGCTGGAGGGATTGGCCCACCTGCTCGACACCCAGCAGCTGGTGCGCATGCGCCTCAATCAGCGGCTCGAGCTGGGCGGCATTGTGATGACGCAGTTCGATGCTCGCACCAGTCTGGCGTGGGAGGTCTTGGCCGACGTTCGCAGCACTTACGCGAACAAGCTGTACGGCACCCTGATTCCGCGAAACGTCAGGGTGAGCGAGGCGTCGAGTCACGGCCAGCCGGTGACTACGTATGACCCTTTGTGTCGAGGTGCGCAAGCCTACCGGCAGCTCGCCGAGGAGGTGATGTCAACTTGAGCACCACCCGGCGGGCGCTGGGCCGTGGCCTGGAGGCGCTGATCCCAACCCTGCCGGTGGGTGCGGAAGGCGAAGGGGGCCTACCGCAGCTGATCGACCTGGATCAGGTCAGCTCTTCACCCGAGCAGATGCGCAGGCACTTTGACATGCCCGGCCTGACCGAGCTCGCCGAATCCATCCGCGAGCACGGTCTGCTCCAGCCGGTTCTGGTTCGGCAGTTGCCAGACGGCTACCAGCTCATCGCCGGGGAGCGGCGCTGCCGGGCGGCTCGGCTGGCGGGGCTGGAGCGTATCCCTGCCATCGTCCGGCACCACGGCGACAGCCAGACCAGCTTGCTCCTGGGGTTGATCGAGAACCTGCAACGGGCGGATCTGGATCCGATCGAGGAGGCGCGTGGCCTCCGGCGCTTGATCGAGCACTTCGGCCTCACCCACGAGGAGGCGGCACGCCGGCTGGGCAAGAACCGCGTTTCAGTCAGCCAGGCCCTGCGACTGCTGTCGGCAGCTCCCGCCGTCGTCTCAGCTGCGGCGGCCGGCGCGATCACCCCCGGGCACGGCAGGGCGCTCGCAGGACTCCCGCTTGAGCAGCAAGAACTGGGCCTGCGGGCTGTGTTGGCGAAGCGGTTGTCTGTGCGCCAGACCGAGCGCTGGGTGCAGGACCACCAGCCGACGGCGCGGAGGTCCCGTCTGGAGAGACGGCCGATGCTGGCGGAGCCGAAGCTGGCTGAGGCGCTCGCCCGATTGCAGGAACGCTGGCACGACCTGGTGGATGTGCGCGGCGGCCTCACGCGTGGCGAGGTCGTCTTCACCTACGGCAGCCAGGAGGGCCTGGAGGCGCTGGTCGAAGATCTTCTGAGCTGACCGCCGGGCGACCGAGCCCCGAGAGACGGCACGGCCCGGGGTCGCCAGCACTCGGCCAGCTGGGCGGCGTCAGCGGTGGAGTGCCCGGTTCTCCGCCGGACCTTCCCGGGCCAGCGTCAGGGCGCGACCGATCAGAGGTTGCCGTCACACGTTTTACGTGCAGGCGGTCCCAGTGGGTACCTTTTGGGAGTGAGGTTCAAGAGTCGCGGCCTGCTCGCAGAGCTGCTTCAGGTCGGCCTGCTGGCCCTGGGTCTGTACCTCGTGATCCACTTCATAATTCAGCCGGTACATGTCCTCGGCTCCTCGATGTACCCCACCCTGAAGGATCAGGACTACGTGATAGCTGTGACTGTCGGCTATCGCTTCCAGCCTCCGCAGCGCGGTGACATTGTCATCATGCGGGATCCCTATGATCGCTCCAAGGACTTCATCAAGCGGGTGGTCGGCCTGCCTGGTGACCGCTTTCTGATGAAGGGCGGCAAGGTCTACATCAACGGCCAGGCGGTCAACGAGTCGTATGTCAACCAAGAGCCGGAAACCCAGTTTCCCGACTATCCGGTTCCGCCCGACCGGAATCAGCAGGGCCGCCAGCTCGGCCCTGACGAGTTCTTCGTGCTGGGTGACAACCGCAATCGCTCCAACGACTCGCGCTACTTCGGACCAGTCAAGCGGGACCAGATCGAAGGTCGGGCCTGGCTGCGAGTCCTGCCCCTGACCGGTTTCGGCCCGGTCGACGGCCCGAAGCCATCGTTCTCCCAGACCGAGACGCTGCCCCAAGCGGCCTGAACCGGCTCGGCAGCCGGCCTTGACCGGCGACCGGCGTCAGGCGCCGATCGCCGCCAGGAAGGGTGTTTCGGACTTGAAAGGGCCGATGATGGCCATGCGGATGGGCTGGTCGAGAACGCGCTGAGCCACTCTCCTGATGTCGTCGGGAGTCACCGCATCAATCCGGGCGGTGACTTCCTCCACCGTCCTCACCTCGCCCATGAGCAACTCCTGCTGGCACAGCCAACTGGCCAGTGAGTTGGTGCCCTCCAGACCCAGCCGCAGCCGGCCCTTGGTGTACTCCTTGGCTTTCGTCAACTCTTTTGGCGGTACCGACCTCTCACTGATCTGGCGGAGAACCCCCAAAACTGCATTGACAGCCTCCTCTGCCTTCTTCGGATCAACCCCCATATAGACAGCGAAGTAGCCGGCGTCACGGTGCTTGCTCGTGAAGCTGTGCACGTCGTAGGCAAGACCCCGCTTCTCCCGGATCTCCAGGAAGAGACGCGAGCTCATGCCCTCGCCCAAGATCGTGTTGAGGAGGTCCAGGGCGTAGCGGTCGGGATCCAGATAGGAAGTGGCCCGGGTGCCCAGGCAGATATGCGCCTGCTCTGTCTTCTTGGCCTGCAGCAGCAATTGGGGTGAGTCGAGCGGGGCGGGAACAGTGGAGGCGTGGCCGTTACCGCCGGCGGGTAATCGCAGGCGTGCTTCCAGCTCTCGCGCGGAGCGGTCCGGGTCGATCGAACCGGAGAGTCCCACCACCAGGTTGCGGAGGCTGTACTGGGCGTGGATGTATTCGAGCAGCTGCTCCCGGCTGGTCCCGGCGACCGACTCGGCGGTGCCGATGATGTCGCGCCCGAGCGAATGCCTGGGCCACATAATCTGCTCGAAGAGGCTGTGCACATAGTCCTGAGGCTGGTCCAAGTACATCTTCAGCTCTTCCAAGATCACCATCCGCTCACGCTCCACGTCTGCCGGAGCCAGCTGCGAATCGGTGACGATGTCACACAGGACGTCCGTGGCTAGGTCCAGCCGTTCTGCCGGCACCCGGCACCAATAGACTGTCACCTCCTTGTCAGTCGACGCGTTCATGACGCCGCCCACGCCCTCGATCGCCTCCGCGATCGCTTTGGCAGAGGGCCGGCGGCGCGTGCCCTTGAAGAAGAGATGCTCGATGAAGTGGGAAGCGCCTCCGATCGTGTCCTCCTCGTAACGAGAACCGACCGAGAACATCAGGACCAAGCTGGCGGAAGAACGGTCGGGCAGCGCCGCCGTCAGGAGACGGGCCCCGCCGCTCAACTCGCGCCGGGTCTGATTCGGAGCCAAACCCATGGACGGCCCAGTATAGGCAGCGGCTCCCGGCGCACCTTCGGCGCCTCGGTTGTGCCGAACATCCGCGGCAGCCGCCCGTTGGGCTGCCTGCAGATCCCCTTCGACCGGGAATCTGGGGTAGTTGAGGTCGGTGCTGTTCAGCCCTCCTGCAGCCGCCCCAGGGCGGAGTAGAGCAACAT
>JALZAW010000279.1 GCA_030948155.1 Candidatus Dormiibacterota bacterium
GGGCCGGCGAGCTGCCGGCGCCGCGCCGCTCCATCTGGCCGGCCATCTACCCGCGCCTCGTGGAACTGGTCCAGCAGCACCGCTCGACCATCATCTTCGTCAACTCTCGCAGGCTGGCCGAGCGGTTGGCCGCCCGGCTCAACGAGCAGGCTGGTGCGGAGCTGGTGCTGGCGCACCACGGCTCGGTCGCGCGGGAGCAGAGGCTGCTGATCGAGGACCGGCTCAAGGCCGGCAATCTGCGCGGTCTGGTGGCCACCTCTTCGCTCGAGCTGGGCATCGATATGGGGGCTGTCGATCTCGTGGTCCAGGTGGAGGCGCCACCCTCGGTGGCGGCGGGCATCCAGCGCATCGGCCGGGCCGGCCACTCGGTCGGCGCTATCTCGCGGGGCACAGTCTTTCCCAAGTTTCGCGGTGACCTGCTGGAGAGCGCAGCAGTGGTGGAGGGGATGCTCAGCGGGCGTATCGAGCTGACTGTCATCCCGCTGAATCCCCTGGATGTGCTGGCCCAGCAGGCGGTGGCCATGCTCGCTCTTGAGGAGTGGGCGGTGGACGACCTCTTCGATCTGGTGCGCCGGGCCTACCCCTTCCGCAGCCTGGGCCGCCGCTCGTTCGAGGCGGTGCTGGACATGCTGGCCGGCCGCTATCCGTCTGACGAGTTTGCCGAGCTCCGGCCCCGCATCGTCTGGGACCGCATCGAGGGCAGGCTGCGTGGCCGCGCCGGCGCCCAGCGCCTGGCGGTGACCAACGCCGGCACGATCCCCGACCGCGGCCTCTATACGGTCAGCTTGTTCGACGGTGGCGAGACAGCTCCGATCGGCGCTGCCCTGGCCGGCCGCCAGTCCTCACGCAAGATCGGTGAGCTCGACGAGGAGATGGTCTTCGAGACCAGGGTGGGCGAGACAATAGTGCTCGGCGCCTCCTCCTGGAAGGTGGTCGACATCACGCCCTCGCAAGTTCTGGTTTCCCCCGCGCCCGGCGAGCCTGGCAAGATCTCGTTCTGGCACGGCGACTCGCTCTCGCGGCCCGTCGAGCTGGGGCGTCAGCTGGGCAGCCTGATCCGAGAGCTGCGCAGCTCCTCTGCTAACGCCGCCGAGGAACGGCTCTGCCGGTCCTCCGGCTTCGAGGGGGGAGCCGCCCGCAACCTGCTCGCTTACCTTGACGATCAGGCGGCCGCAACCGGCGAGGTGCCTGACGATCGCACGGTGGTGGTGGAGCGCTTCCGCGATGAGATCGGCGACTGGCGGGTGTGTGTGCTCACACCGTTCGGCGGCAAGGTGCACGCGCCCTGGGCCCTGGCGCTGCAGGCAAAGCTCTCCGAGCAGCGCGGGATTCAAGTGCAGACGATGTACACCGATGACGGGCTGGCCCTGCGCCTACCGGATGCTGACCATCCCCTCGACGTCGAGGACCTGATGCTGGAGCCGGAGGAGCTGCAGGAGCTGGTAGCGGCCGAGCTTCCTGGGACAGCCATGTTCGCCTCCCGCTTCCGGGAGAACGCCGCCCGGGCACTGCTGCTGCCGCGCCGCCGGCCGGGCCAGCGCAGTCCGCTCTGGCAGCAGCGACAGCGCTCCGCCGACCTGCTCAGAGTCGCCAGCCGCTTCCCCCATTTTCCGCTGCTGGCCGAGACCTATCGCGAGTGCCTGGCCGACGTCTTCGATCTGGACGCGCTCCGTGGGCTGCTGAGTGACATCCGCTCCCACACCGTCCGGGTGGTGAGCGTTGACAGCGAGCGGGCCTCCCCCTTCGCCTCCTCCCTGCTTTTCGACTACGTAGGACAGTTCATCTACGAGGGCGACGCCCCGCTGGCCGAGCGCCGGGCGCAGGCGCTCACTCTCGATCGAGAGCTTCTGGCCGAGCTGCTGGGCAGTGAGGAACTGCGCGAGATGCTGGACCCGCTGGCGGCGGAGCGGCTGGAGCTGGAGCTGCAAGGGCTGCTGGCCGAGCACTGGCCCCGCGACATTGACGAGGCGCACGACCTGCTCGTGCGGCTGGGCGATCTAACCGAGGCCGAGCTGGCTTTTCGCGGCGTGAGCCTCGAATGGCTGACCGAGCTGCAGCAGGCGCGCCGAGCACTGCTGATCCGGCTGGCCGGCGAGGACCGGTGGTTGGCGGCGGAGGACGCCGGCAGCTACCGGGATGCCTTCGGCATCGCGCTTCCTGGTGGCCTGCCCGAGGTGTATCTGGAGTCGCCGCCGGACCCTGTGGGCAGGCTGCTCCGGCGCTGGGCCCGGACCCACGTGCCCTTTTCGGCAACCGCACCGGCGACTCGCTGGGGCCTGCCCGCGGCTCGAGTGGAGGAAGCCCTGGCGGCACTGCTCGCGCGCGGTGAGCTCATCTCCGGAGCCTTTCGGCCGATCTCAGCCGGCGCTGCGCCAAGTCTCGAGTTCTGCCACCCCGAGGTGCTGCGGACGCTGCGCCGCCGTTCCCTCGCCGCCCTTCGTCGGGAGGCGGAGGCGGTCCCGCCGAAGGTGCTGGCCGGCTTCCTGCCCAGCTGGCAGGGGATCAACCCGGCCGGCGGGCGCTCAAGCCTGTCGCTGGAACGCCTCCTCGAGGCGGTCCAGACGCTGCAGGGCGTCGCGCTGCCGGTCTCCGTTGTTGAGCGCGACATCCTGCCTGCTCGAGTTCCCGGCTACCGGCCGGCCCTGCTCGACGAGCTGATCGCAATGGGCGAGGTGGCCTGGGTCGGGCGCGGCGCGCTCGGCGTCGGCGACGGGCGGGTCTCGCTCTACCTCCGCAGCGAGGTCAACCGGCTGTTGCCGGAGATCGGTGAGCCGGCCGGCGGCGACCTGGTCGAGAGCCTCCGTACGCACCTGCGGATGCGGGGCGCCTCGTTCTTCCGCGACCTCTACAACGCTGCCGGCGGCGGCCCGGAGGAGCGGGTGTTGGACGCGCTCTGGGACCTGGTTTGGGCCGGCGAGGTGACCAATGACACCTTCGCCCCGCTGCGGCTTCTCGGCCCAGCCGCCAAACGCCGGCCGCCGGGACGCCGGCCGCCGCCGGTACGGCTGAACCAGCCTCGCGCCAGCGGCCGTTGGTCGCTGGTTCAGGAGCTGCGCGAACCCACGCCGACGGCGACAGAACGGCTGCTCAGCCAGGCGCAGGTCCTGCTTCATCGCCATGGTGTGCTGACTCGCGAATCGGTTCTGGCGGAGGGCTGGAGCGGCGGCTTTGCGGCCCTCTATCCGGTTCTCCGCGCGCTGGAGGAGGCGGGCAAGGCCCGGCGGGGCTACTTCGTGGCAGGCTTGGGCGGCTCTCAATTCGCCCTGCCGGGGGCAGTCGACCGTCTGCGCGCAGGCCGTGACGCACCCGGCCAGGTGGTGGCGCTGGCCGCCACCGACCCAGCTCAGCCGTACGGGGCGGTGCTGCCCTGGCCGGCGGACGCGGAGGGGCAAATGGGCCGTGTACCCGGCGGCTACGTCGTGCTCGACGGCGGCGACCTGGTGCTGTTTTTGGAACGCGGCGGCCGCTCGCTGCTGACGCGCGGCCGGATTACCGTGGACATGCTGGCGGCGCTGGTGCAAGTGGCGCTGAACCTGACCAAGGTTGAGCTGCAGCGCGTAGATGGAGAGCCTGTGCGCCAGTCGAAGCTGGCGCCGCTGCTGGGCGAAGCCGGGTTCGGCCCCAGCCCGCGCGGCGTCGTCGTCTGGAAACACTGAGCCGCCGGTGCCCGAAGGCGACACCATCTGGCGCACGGCAGCCGCGCTGAACCGCTGCCTGCTGGGCCAGAAGGTGGTCGCCGCCCGGCCGGCCGCGCTCGAGCGGCTCTCCGGCTCTGCGCTGGAGGCCGTGAACCCCGTCGGCAAGCACCTACTCCTGCGGTTCAGTGGCGGCTGGACGCTGCATTCCCATCTGCGGCTGACCGGGTCCTGGCATCTTTACCGACCGGGCGAGCGCTGGCGGAAGAGCGTTCGGGCTGCTCGTGCCGTCCTTGAATTCGCCGACTGGGTGGCGGTCTGCTTCTCGGCGCCGCTGGTCGAGTTGAGCCGGGGGCCGCTGCCCGGTATCGGCCGGCTCGGGCCTGACATCCTAGCCGCGGAGGTGAGCTGGGCGCAGATCATGAGACGAGCGCGGGCATTCGGGCCCGTCCCGCTGGGCGAGCTGCTGCTGGATCAGCGTGTCTGCTGCGGTATCGGCAACGTCTACAAAGTGCGAGGCGCTCTGGACGTTGGGATTGGATCCCTGGCTCAT
>JALZAW010000280.1 GCA_030948155.1 Candidatus Dormiibacterota bacterium
GGCGTGTACTATCGAAGCGCCCGAGAGGACCGCGCAAACGGCCCCCCCGGACTTGGCCCGACGATGTGTTGGCATCGGCGAACCCGGCTGAATCGTAGCCGGGGAGGCTGGAGTCTACGCATCGCCATAGACCGTGTTGGAGGTCGCTGAGATGCGTACTAGTCGAGAGAGAAAGCCGAAGGGATCGCGCCGCGGCGCCCGCCTGGTCGGCGCAGTGTTCTTCGGAGGGCTTGCTGCCTGGGCGGGCTGGCAAGCTCCGAGCATTCCGCGCCAAGGCCTGGCGCTGATGCTAGTGGGGATCGCTCTGGCGGTCCCAGCGGGCCTGCTGGCTCGTTCCTGGTGGTATCGGACGCCATTCGATATCTCGGCCCGGTTGGCTCGACGCTTGAGCGTACGTGCGAGGCTGGCCTGGTATCAGCGCCCGTTCCTGGGCTGGACTTTTGGGTACCTGGGTCAGCCTCGCTGGGCGATGGGGACGAACGAGGACTCCGTTGGAGTGATCGGGCCGCCTCGTGTGAACAAGACGGCTGGGATCGCTCTGGCTCAGCTGCTCTCATGGGGTGGCCCGTTGATCTCGGTGGCTCCCAAGCCCGAGCTGTTCAGGCTTACCGCGCATCGTCGGCGCCGGTTGGCGAAGGGCCACAGCGGCAAGGTGATCATCTACGCACCCACTGAGAGCGGCCGTGTCGAGGGGCTCAGGCCGGTCCGTTTCAGTCCGGCCGACTCGAGGGACCTGAAGGAAATCACGCTCAGGGTTGACGGTTGGCTGGAGACGTCAGCGGCAGGCCAGAACGTCGAGAACGCTGATCACTGGCGGGCAGGGGCCGGCTATCTGCTACGTGGCCTATTCCTGGCGGCAGCGCATCACCGGGTCCGGCCGGGTGACTTTACGCTCGTCTATGGCTGGCTCAGCGGTGGGCTTTCGCAGGACCCGAAGAGAGCGACGCGCGCTCTCGAGGAGCCTATTCAGATCCTTCGTGATCTGCGCAGTTTTGGCTCGGATCAGTGGGCCGACGATCTGGAGGGCATGAGGGACACTCCGGATCGCGAGCGGGCGAGCTTCTTTTCGGCGGCTCGGACGGCGATCAAGGCGACAGCGAACCCGGCGGTGCTGCGCTCGACCACGGGTACGGACTTCGATCCTGAACGCTTCCTGTTGAGCTGCTCGACGCTCTACATCGTGAGCCCGACCGAGCATCAGAAGGCGGTCGCGCCCTTGATCGCGATGCTCGTGCACTCGATTGTTCATACCGCTTACCGCCTTCACCGCGAGGGGAGGCTGCCAGCTCGGCTTCTGCTGAGCCTGGACGATCTGGCCAACTGCTGCCCTCTGCCGCAGCTGGAATCGACGATCTCTCAGGGCGGTGGCCAGGGCGTGAACGTGGCGTGGAACCTGCAATCGTTCGCGCAGCTGCGCGACCACTTCGGCGACCAGGCCGCAGAGGCGATCTGGAGCGCGACTCGCTGCAAGGTCATCTTCGGTGGCCTCGGTGATCAGCAGAGCTTGGACCGACTGGCTGGACTCATCCAGGAGGAGAAGGTTCGGGGTCGAGCCGAGACAGTCGGCGCCGATGGGAAGCGCCATCGGACGACACAGGAGTCCTGGAGGCCGCTGCTGTCGGCAGGCCAGCTGAGGGAGGTCCCGGATTGCTGGGCGCTGTTGCTGTACCACAACGATCGGGCGCGAATGCTGCGTCAGCCGTTGGCGGCGAAGTGCCATCAGTTCGCCGGCGCGATGGTTGCTGAACCTCGGCATGAGGCCGTAGCCGAGGCCGAGCCGGTGGCGGAGGTCTAGGGCAATGCGTGTGCAAGCTACGGCGGTTGCTGATGGCGCCGGTGGTCCTGGCCGAGCTCTAGGTCCGGTCGTCTGGGTCGTGGTCCTGGTGGCCGCCGTGGCGGCCATCGTGGTCCTACTCGCCCAGCTGCGGGAAACGGTGCTGCTCAGCTCCTCGGAAGTTCGGGCGGCTCAAGCTCGGCAGTCCGTGGCCGAGGCTGATCACCGGACGGCCGAGCTGCAGCGAGATACAGCAACGGTTCGCGCTCAGCAGGCGGCGGAGGTCGGTTGGACGCAGTGGATTGTCGGAGCTGAGCATGTCGCTCTGCTGGCCCTCTTGGCGGCCGTGCCGCTGGCTCTGCTGGGCGCCCTGGTCATGGGTGGGCTGTTCTTCCGACGGCATTTGAGCATGCCGACTTCGGATGGTCGAATCCCTGTGGTTGGGCTCGACCGGGAGCTGTCACGAGAGGCGTTGCTCTCGTATCAGAGGTTGGCGCTCCGAGGCGACCGACCAACGTACGAGGTCCTCCCGGTCGATCAGCCTCGGCAGCGTCCTCAGTTCGACGTCGTCGAGGCTCACGACGCGACCGAGGAGGAGAGCCGTTGAGCAGAGAACGGCCGGTGAACCGAGGGCGCCGGCAAGTAAGGGACCCTCGGCCCAGGGTTGCGGGGGACGATACATGTCAGAGGAGATCGTGGAGGCGCTGGCGCTTCAGCGCCAGGTCGAAGCCGACGTCAGCGACTTAATTCGCGAGAACCGTGAATTCCGGGAGCGGTGGAACGATGCGGTGGCGCTTCGGGAGCGGTTGGCAGAGCTGACCGCTCGAGACGCGGCGTAGGTAGGAGACGGGTCGGGGTTAATCCTGCCCCGTCTCTCTTATTTCAGGCGAGGCGTCGGGTTGGGACGTCGGCCGGCTGGCTCTCTCCGTCCAGCGCTCGCAGAGTGCGAAGCCAAGGGCCGGCGATGTGCTCTTGGGTAAGGATTCCCATCATTGGGTCGGCCTCGGGCTGAGCCGCCTTCTCCAGGGCGCATAGCGCTCTCGCCACGTGTCGGATGACGGACTCCCAGACGTGGACGAGGACCGCCGACCCCTCGCTAGCGTCTGGTGGCGCGGCGATCTGCGGGTACTCGGCCGACCTCCAGCTGACGGCGGCGCCGCGGGACGTGGTGACGGCTGGAAACAAGAACTCCATCACGTCGGCGTATCCGCGGCGGTCGACGATCGGGGCCTCTCGGGTTCCGAGAGCGCCGCGTCCTCGCTCGGCCTTCGGGCGTCCGAGGATCTCGTTGAGGTCGGGGAGCCAGCGGTCCCACCATCGGCGATCGGCCAGGAGGGCCTCGATCGGCCACTCCCATCGTGGCTCGTTCGGCTGGTCGCTCCGATCTTCCCCGCGGATCACGCGCAGCATGGCGTCGACCTGATGCGGGTCGATCCGTCCGTCCTGTGTGCGGGCGCCGCGGAGGAGCTTGCGGAACAGGTCGCCGGCTACTCGTGTCGGCTGTTGGCCGAGCTCTTGCGCGTAGGCCTCCAGGAGGCCGGCGTCGGCCTCGTCGAGGGTCAGATTGAATCGCTTCATGGGCGTTGTGCGGCGTGGGCGCCCGGTCGTCATCGCTCGGCTCCTTGGTGTTGCGCTTCGTGCTCGGCGCCCGAGCGCTGACGTTCTGCGCCGCGCTCCGCTTCGTGTGAGCGCTCGGCCATCTCCCGCTGAGTCTCGACGCCTTGGCGCTCGCCCTCGAGCTGGGCGCGGGCGTGCTGCTGGACGGTGAGCTGGTCGGCCCGGAGACGCACAGCCTCTCCAGTGAGCCAGTCGGGCGGGCCGGTGACCAGGTGAGCCTCCGCGGCGCCTGAGAGGCCGTGAGAGAGGCTGGGGGCGTCCTTGGGATCGTTCACGAGGACTAGGGCGGTGTCGATGGCGCCTGGCTCTACGTGGTGTTGGAAGGCGCCAGTCTCGCGGCCCTGGGCGCGGGCTGTTTCTCGGGTCTGCTCTATCCATCGCGCGCGGCGCTCGGCGCGCTCGCGGTAGGCGTCCTGAGCGAGCAGTACGTTGGGCCGCTCCTGAGTGCTCTGAGGTGCCTGTGGGCGCGTTTGAGGCTCCTGGTCCGGCCGGTCTCGGTCTTGGCCGCTCTGAGCGTCTGAGCGCTCGTCCAGGAGATTGAGGAGCCGGTCACGCTGGGCCTGGTCCTGGGCGATGATGAGCGAGCCGGGCTGTTGTGAGGCCCGCTCTACTGCGGCGCGCTCCGGATGCTCGACCATGTCGAGCCGGCCCATCGTCCGATACATCGCCAATAGCTCGGTTGTGTCGCCGCGCTCGGCGTGCATGCGGGCGACTGACTCGGCCGCGCTCCGCGCGGGCATTCCGGGGAGAATGTGCCGCGTTCTCTCCTCCGTCGCCTGGTTGATGGC
>JALZAW010000281.1 GCA_030948155.1 Candidatus Dormiibacterota bacterium
ACCCAGGGCTTCGGCAATGGTCTCGATGACAGCTTCTATGTTCTCATCGACCTCGGCCAGCCAAAACCTCAGCACGCGAAAGCCGATCTCGCCCAGCCAGTAACTCGCCTCGCCTCGTAGACGAGCTGATCGCCGTGCTGGTCGCCGTCGACTTCGACCACCAGCATTTCGTCCCAGCCTGCGAAGTCGGCGAAGTAGGGCCGATCGGAACCTGGCGTCGAAACTTGTGTCCCCTCAGCTGCCGGCTAGGCAGGCGGTACCAGAGCCGCCATTCGGTCCTGGACATCTCTCGCCGCAGCTGCTGGGCGCGCTGATTCCGAGCAGCCCGGTCGGAACGGGTTTGACGAGCCATGGACGAAAGCTCTCACCACCGTGCAGCGGCCGCAAGCCAGGCGGTGCATGCCCCCTCCCAACCTCCCCCCGCGCCGCGGGTGGAGGACGTATGACTTCCTCGGCATCTCAGGATCTCGGGGACCGGACACCTTAGGCGGCATGCTGCCTGCTTGCGTGCTGGTTCTCGGCAGGCGACGGTACAAACTCGAACATGTGCTCGTCAGCGGGGCGGGGATGGTGGTGGCGGGGGTTGCGGAGAGCGTCTTGACGGGCGTCTAGGCCGGACTCTGCAGCCGATGGTCGCCCTCGCCGGCTAGTGGTGTTCGCCCTTGGCCGGCTGATTCACCCGCGGCCACAGCTACGCCAGGAAAAACTGCTTGGCAGGATGCCGCTGTGATTTTTGGCCCGGTTCTCTCCTTGACTTCAGCACGCTTCGCACTTCGCTCGCGATCTGCAAGTCCTCGCGAGAGCCGACGACCAGGAGGGCGACCCGAGACCCCGGCGCCGAGATCTGGTCCTCAGGCGCAGCCGCCTGGTTCCGTTCCTCGTCCAGCTGGATGCCGAGGAACTCAAGCCCCCGGCAGGCGGCGGAGCGGACCGGCGCCGATCGCTCCCCGACACCGCCCGTGAAGACCACCGCGTCCAGACCCGTGAGCGATGCGGCCATGGCGGCTAGACAGGCGCGCAGGCGGTGAATATAGACCTCCAGTGCCAACTGGGCGCGTTCCTGCCCGTTCTGTGCGGCTTGCAAGACCTCCCGCATGTCGGAGGAGACCCCAGAAACGCCCAGTAGACCTGACTCGCGGTCCAGGGTCGTCTCCAGATCGGCCGGACCCAGGCCACCGCGTCGCAGCGCCCAGATCAGAGCTCCTGGATCCAGGGAGCCGGATCGTGTCGCCATCACCAAGCCTTCCATGGGCGTGAACCCCATGGTTGTGTCGACCGAGATGCCGTCTCGTACCGCGCAGAGCGAAGCGCCCGCCCCCAGATGGCAAGTCACGATGCGTAAGCCCAGCAACGGCCTCCCCAGCAACTCGGCGGCCCGTCGGCTGGCCCAGGCGTGGCTCAGCCCATGGAAGCCATAACGCCGGATGCCCCATTCCGCTGTCCACCGCCAGGGCACGGCATAGACGGCGGCGGCGTCCGGGATGGTTGCGTGGAAGGCGGTGTCGAAACAGGCGATCACCGGCAGCGAGGGCCGGCTCTGCTGCAGCACACGGATCGCGAGCAGCGCGGGTGGATTGTGCAGCGGTGCCAGCTCTGAGATGGCGTCCAGCCGCTCGAGCACGCTTTCGTCTACGCGTACGCTGAAGCGGAAGTCGGCGCCGCCGTGGACGACTCGCACGCCGCAGGCGTCAGGGACCGGGATACGGTTCAGGAAGGCTTCCAGCGCCGCGCGTTCCACTCCTCCCGCCGAGGCGGGCAGGTCTTCCTCGACCGCCACCCGGTCGGTGGTGTCAAGCAGCGTCAGCTTGAGACTGCTGGAACCCGGGTTGACGACCAGTACGCGGACGCCGGCGCTCAGTAGGGCCAGATCCAGTCGTGCACCTGCGGTGCGTCATCTCCGTGGGCCCGCGTGTACTGCCGTGCCCTGAGTCGCTCGTCCACCATCCGCTGGCGCAGATGGGCGCCGCGCGACCCTAGCCGAGGCACCCGGTCGATCACGTCCATGACCAGGTGGAAGCGGTCGAGGTCGTTCAGCATCACCATGTCGAAGGGCGTGGTGGTGGTGCCCTCCTCCTTGTAGCCGCGGACGTGCAGGTTGTGGTGATTGTGCCGGCGATAGGTCAGTCGGTGGATGAGCCAGGGATAGCCGTGGTAGGCAAAGATGACGGGTTTGTCAGGCGTGAAGAGGCCGTCGAACTCGGCGTCTGGCAGGCCGTGAGGGTGTTCGGTGGCGGACTCCAGGCGCATCAGGTCGACGACGTTGATCACCCGGACCTTGAGCTCGGGCAGGTGCTCGCGGAGCATCGCCGCCGCGGCAAGCGTCTCCAGGGTCGGGATGTCGCCGCAGCAGGCCAGGACGACGTCGGGTTCGCTACCGCCATCGCTGCTGGCCCACTCCCAGATGCCGAGACCCCGGGTGCAATGGAGAACGGCCTCCTCCATGGAGAGATAGTTGAGCGCCGGTTGCTTGCCCGCCACTATCACGTTGACGTAGTCACGGCTGCGTAGGCAGTGGTCTGCCACCGAGAGCAGTGTGTTGGTGTCGGGGGGTAGGTAGACGCGGATGATCTCCGCCTTCTTGTTGATCACGTGGTCGATGAAGCCCGGATCCTGGTGCGAGAAGCCGTTATTGTCCTGCCTCCAGACGTGCGATGTGAGCAGGTAGTTGAGCGAAGGGATGGGCCGTCGCCAGGGGATGGTGCGGGTCGTCTTCAGCCATTTGGCGTGCTGATTGAACATCGAATCGACGATGTGGATGAAGGCTTCGTAGCAGTTCAAGAGGCCATGACGTCCGGTCAGCAGGTAGCCCTCCAACCAGCCCTGGCAGAGATGCTCGCTGAGGACCTCCATGACGCGCCCATCGCGTGAAAGGTGATCGTCTCGGCGGGGCCAGATGTCCTCCAGCCAGGTGCGGTCGGTGGCTTCAAAGAGGTGGTTGAGGCGGTTCGAGGCCGTCTCATCGGGCCCCATGACGCGAAAGTTGGACAGGTTCATGCGCATCACATCACGGAGGAAGGCGCCCAACACGCGCGTGGCCTCGGATGAGTTGGTGGCCGGCTTCGACACATCCACCGCGTAGCCGCGAAAGTCGGGCAGCTTTAGATCCTGGAGCAGCAGGCCGCCATTGCTGTGCAGGTTGGCGCTCATCCGGCTCGCGCCCTTCGGAGGTAGCTCGGCCAGCTCCGGGATAAGGGCTCCGGTCTCGGTGAAGAGCTCCTCGGGGCGGTATGACCGCATCCACTCTTCGAGCACCCGGAGGTGCTCGGACCGATTGGCCAGGTCCGCGACCGGCACCTGGTGGGCGCGAAAGCTGCCCTCCACGGGCAGGCCGTCCACCTCTTTGGGCCCCGTCCAGCCCTTGGGCGTGCGGAGTACGATCATGGGCCAACGCGGACGCTCCGCGACTCCCCTCTGACGAGCGCCTGACTGGATTTCAGCTATCTGATCGAGGACCCCGTCGAGGGCGGCCGCCATCAATTGGTGCATCCGCTCCGGCTCCTCTCCTGTCACGACCACCGGGTCGTAGCCATAGCCCTCAAGCAGGCTGCGCAGCTCAGGCTCGGGGATGCGGGCGAGGACGGTCGGATTGGCGATCTTATAGCCGTTCAGGTGCAGGACGGGGAGCACGGCCCCGTCTCGCGCTGGATTGAGGAACTTGTTCGAGTGCCAGCTGCTGGCCAGAGGGCCCGTCTCCGCCTCGCCATCGCCGACCACGCAGACGACCAGCAGGTCGGGGTTGTCAAAGGCGGCTCCGTAGGCGTGGGCGAGCGAGTAGCCGAGTTCGCCGCCCTCGTGGATAGATCCCGGCGTCTCCGGCGCCACATGACTGGGAATGCCGCCCGGAAACGAGAACTGGCGGAAGAGCCGCCGCATCCCGTCCACGTCGCGGCTGACACCGGGGTAAACCTCGCTGTACGTGCCCTCTAGGTAGGCGTTGGCCACTATGCCGGGGCCTCCGTGCCCCGGACCGATGACGTAGATCGCGTTCAGATCGCGAGCCTTGATCACCCGGTTGGCGTGGACGTAGATGAAGTTGAGCCCCGGCGTGGTTCCCCAGTGGCCGAGCAGCCGCGGCTTCACGTGCTCGAGCTTCAGCGGTTCGCGCAGCAATGGGTTGTCGAGCAGGTAGATCTGGCCGACCGAGAGGTAGTTGGCCGCCCGCCAGTAGGCGTCGA
>JALZAW010000282.1 GCA_030948155.1 Candidatus Dormiibacterota bacterium
TCCAGCTGATCAGAGGAGACGGGCTCCTCGAAGTAGGTAGTCTCCAGCTCCACCCGTTCGGCCAGAGCGATCGCCTCCTTGGCCGCGTAGGCGCCGTTGGCGTCGATGAAGAGCTCGGCCTCGGGACCGATCGCGTCTCGGACCGCCCCTATGCGTTCGGCGTCCTGCTCGATGCCCAAGCCGATCTTCATCTTCACCCGGGGGATGCCAGCGGCTACCCAGCCGCCCAGCTGGTCGACCAGCTCCTGAATCGAATAGGTGGTGAAGCCACCGCTGCCATAAACGGGTACGGAGTGCCGGAAAGTGGGCAGCACCTTGAATAGCGGTAGCTCCCGACGTCGAGCCCGAAGGTCCCACAAAGCCACGTCGACCGCCGAGATCGCGGAAGCACAGACGCCTGGGCGGCCCGCGTTTCGCACCGCGGCCAACATGGCCGTCCAGCAGGCCCCCACGTCATCCTCATCCTGATCTTCCAGCGCCCTCGCCAACGTGCTCTTCACGACTTCCTCTGCTCCCGCAGTGGTATAGGCGAATCCAAGCCCGGTTCCGCCATCTCGGCCCTCGGCTTGGACCAGAAGAGCCGTGGTCGTGTCCCAGGCGATGGTGCCGTCGGCTTCTGGACGGTCGGTCGGGACAGTGTAGAGCGAGGTCTTCAGCGTCCGCACCCGCCACACGGTAGGAAGGTTCTCGAACGACCTGTTGTGTGTTCGCTAACACCACCATCCCCGGAGTTAATTAGGCATACTGACTGCTAGCTAACACCTGGAGGGTTGTCATGGCCGCCACGCACCTTCCGGCAGACAGAGGGGAGGCCAAGCCGGGAGCAATCTGCACTGGCTCATGGTTTTCATGGCCTTCCTGGGCACCAGCATCAACTACGTCGACCGCGCCAACCTGGGCGTTGCCGTGCCCTTCATCATGACCCTGGCGCGTCTGGCCGACTACGTGGGGGCCTGACACGATGAGCGTCGGCTCCCGCAGCGTTTCGGGTGCCCGAACCCTCTCAGACATTCGCCACGCCCTCACCACCAAGTCCGCCTCGATCTTCGCCCTCGCCGCCGAGGACGGAGACGTCGACGCCGATCTGAACGCTGGCTACGGCGTCTTCTTCAACGACACCCGCTTTCTGGACCGCTGCAGCCTGTGCCTCGACGGCAAGCCGCTGGCGGTGCTTTTCAGCAGCGCTGAGGACAACCAGAGCGTCTGTGAGCTCACCAACCCCGACATCCAGCTGCGCACGGGCGCGAGGTTGGGCAAGAACAGGATTGGGATCCGCCGCCAGCGCAGACTGGTCGAGGACGTCATCGAGACGGTCACCGTGACCAACTTCGGATCGACGGAGCTGAAGACAAGCCTCGGGTTCGGTTTCGCGGCAACCTTCGAGAGCATGTTCACGATCCGGGGGACGCAACCGGGCAAGCGAGGACGGCTGCACGACCCCCAATGGGACGGCGACCGCCTTCGCTTTCGCTACGACGGCGCCGACGGCCGCTGCCGGACTACCACGCTACAGTTCTTGCCAGCTCCCAGCTCCCAGCTCCCAGCTCCCAGCTCCCAGCTCCCAGCTCCCAGCTCCCAGCTCGCGCTCGGGCAGCTCTGCCACCTTCGAGGTCCGGTTGGCGGCCGCCGCCAGCACGGTGCTACGGGTGACCGCGGAGTTTCGGGACGAAGGAGAGGGGGACCTGGAGACGTCTCCGGCCCAGCACAGCTCCCGACTCTTGAAGGAAGTCACCATCGAGACGGACAACCCTCTCTTCAACAGCGTCCTGAGCAGGTCCTTCGGCGACCTCAGAACCCTGGTCTCGCGCCAGAAGCAGGAGAGTTTCCTCGCGGCGGGCGTGCCCTGGCTTGTGGCACTCTTCGGGCGCGACTCTCTGATCACGGCCTTGCAGACGCTCGCCTACGACCCCTCGATCGCGGCCCACACGCTCGAGCTGCTCGCAAAATACCAGGGCGACAAGCTGGACGACTACAGGGACGAGCAGCCGGGGAAGATCCTGCACGAGCTGCGGGTGGGCGAGATGGCTGGATTGGAGGAGGTGCCGCAGACGCCCTACTACGGCACCGTGGACGCGACGCCCCTGTTCGTCGTCCTGATGGCCGAGTACGTGCGCTGGACCGGCGACCTCGCTCTCTGGAAACGGCTGCGACCCAACGTCGAGCGGGCGCTGAAGTGGATCGATACCTACGGCGACAGCGACGGCGACGGCTTCGTCGACTACAGCACGCGCTCCAGCAAGGGCTCCCGCAACCAGGGCTGGAAGGACTCAGGCAACAGCATCAGGAACCGGGACGGCTCGCTGGCGGAACCGCCGAATCGCCCTGGTCGAGGTGCAGGGCTACGTCTACCGCGCCAAGCTGGACGCCGCCTGGCTCTTCGAGCAAGACGGCGACCAGGGGCTCTCTGACCGGTTGAGGGCGGAGGCGGAGGAGCTGCAGCGGCGCTTTCAGGACGCCTACTGGGTGGCCGAGCGGAAGTACCTGGCGGTGGCGCTGCAGAAGGACGGCCGGCAGGCCGACTCCCTCACCTCTAACCCGGGCCAGGCCCTCTGGTCGGGCATCGTCTCGCGGCACCATGCCGGCTTGGTGGCCGACGTCCTGATGAGCGGTGCGATGTTCAGCGGCTGGGGTGTGCGCACGCTGGCAAGGGGCGAGGTCGCGTTCAACACGATCGGCTACCAGGTCGGCTCGGTCTGGCCCCACGACAACTCTTTAATCGCAGCCGGCCTCAAGCTCTATGGCTACCACGAGCACGCCTCCCGGATCTTCTCGAGCATCTTCGCGGCCGCCACGCACTTCGAGCGGTTCAGGCTGCCCGGGGTGTTCTCGGGTTTCTCGCAGGACCAGTACCCGGCACCGGTTCGCTACCCGGTGGCCTGCAGCCCCCAGGCCTGGTCGGCGGGCGCGCTGCCCTATCTGCTGCAATCTGTCCTCGGGCTGGTCCCGAACGCGACCGCCTCAGAGCTGGAGGTCAGGCAACCAGCCCTGCCGAAATGGCTGCATGAGGTGAGCGTCTCCAACGTGAGGGTCGGCAAGGGTCGAGTCGACCTCCACTACCGGCGATCCGGGGGCACTGTCTTCGTCGCGGTGAAGCGCCGCGAGGGCGAGGTGAACGTTCGGATCCAGGAGTGACCGGGTACGCCTCAGCCGGTGCCGGCTGACACCGGGTCATCCAGGAAGCCGGTGCTGACCGACTCAAGGCGAGTCAACGCCAGCGCTGCCGTGATGCAGGACGGGTGAGAATGGAATGTCGCGGGGCTAACCAAGCCTAGCTGGCGTCGAGCAGCGCCTCGGCTGCTTCGATCTGATGTCTAGGGACGCCGAACTCGGCCAGCAGCCCACTGCGGATGGCGTCGCCGAGCTGCACCAGCGGAACGCCGTATCCAGACGCCACCCGTCTCAGGGAGTTCGAGGGTCTTGAGGCGAGCACCCCACTTCCCGGAAACATCCACGATCTGGTCCACCACCAGCGCGTTCGTTGCCTCTCAAGCGGGTTCAGCTTTTGAGCCCAAACCGAGTCACTGAAGAGGCAGAGGAGGGTTGCGTGCTGGGCCCGAAATCCCTCCTGACGATGGATGGCGACCGTGCCCCAGCCGGCGACGAGGCCGATCACCGGGACGCAGCCAGGCATGAGGCCTTCCTCGCGCCCTTTTTCCACGCAACGGCTGAGGTCCCACAATGCCCAAATCCCGCATTGACAGTTCTTGCCAGGGCTCTGCTGACAGGGCTCTCGTTGCTGGACCAACGGCCCGCCAGCCGCATTCCAATCAATGAGGCACCTGGCCTCAATCGAGCCCGCCTCCCAGGCATAGTTGAGGGCCCAGGAATAAAGCCGACCGCTCTGGAGTCGCCAGAGCCTCCAGCCGAGCGCCGGCTCTGCACGAGTAGTCATGCCGGGGCGGGCACCGGCTCCGGGGTTGGCTGTGGCACTGGCACCTGCAGCGGCTCCGGGGCGGGAATCTGCACCCGCTCAGTCTCCGGCGTCTCCAGTCCCATCTTGGTGCCCGCCAACATCTCGGTTGCCGACCTTTGCCGTCGCGCCCCTGAGAGATGGCGTAACCCGGCGGGTGAGGGCGATGATCGGCTCCTCTGAGAGTTTCATCACGGCGACCAGCCGGCCTGAGTCGAAAGGAAGTGGGTGGTTGGCGATATACTGTCAAGGACCC
>JALZAW010000283.1 GCA_030948155.1 Candidatus Dormiibacterota bacterium
GAAGATGCCTTGGACTCCCAGGGGGATGAAACCGCCGCCGGCTGTGAAGTTCCCGGGGTGAAAGGAGACCACCACGAGCACTATCACCGTCAGCAGGGGGATGGCTATCTTCCACCAGACGGCGTATTTATTGACCTCCGACATCCAGCGCACGCCTGCCACGTTGAGGATCGTGAAGAGGAACATGACTATCGCGGCCACACCCAGGCCGAGCAGGGTCAGGTTCCCGCTGCTGCCCGGCTGGAGCAAACCCGGGATGTAGTTCGAGGCGTAGGTGAGGGCGGCCTCGGTTTCGATCGGCGCCACCGTAACAGTGGCGAGGAAGAAAAACCAGCCGCTGGCGAAACCGACCATGCTGCCGAAGGCAAAGTGGGGGAAGCGAACCAGACCGCCGGCCACCGCGTACATTCCTCCCAATTCAGCGAGGTTGAGGCCCAGGATCAGGATCGCAACCGCGCCGATCAGCCAGGAGAGGAGGGCGGCCGGCCCGGCAATTTCCGCGCCCTTCAGCGCGCCAAAGAGCCAGCCGGAACCGATGACTATGCCGACCGACGTGAAGAGGATTCCGATGGGACCGATTTCGCGGCGCATCCGCCGCTCGGCGGGCCGAGCCTCGCTGGGCTGAGAGGTTACGGTCATGAGAGCTCCCTCCAGAAACCTTGCACGAGCATTTCGCAGCGCGACCACACAGTTGAAGACAGGAAGCTCACGCCAATGTTGTGGCTGATTTACAAAGACGGCTTCCGCCCCCTGGTCTGTGCGAACATGGTACACGAGGGAGGCCGCGGGTCATCCCCTCAGTGAGCGCCCGCGCTCGTGTGGAACGCGCAGAGCGGGAAGTGGTTTAGAGTTCGCAGCGGAGGCCCCGCCCTGTCGGCAAGGGCAGGCGGACGGAAGGGGAGGCAGCCATGAAGATCTTGGTAGGTTATGACGGCTCGGTCGAATCGAAGCGTGCTGTGGAATGGGCCGCGCGAATTGCTGCCGGAGACGCGGACGGCACCGTCACAGTGATAGGCGTCGCAACTGCGCTGGAGCTCTCGCCGCGGATCCGCGATGCCGAAGACCCGGCCGCCGACGCCTCGGTCCGCCAGACTCAGCTGGACGAGGCCTCCGCGCTGCTCACTGCGGCGGGCGTGACAGTTCAAACCGTGATGCGAGCAGGTCGGCCCGCCGAAGAGATCCTCGACCTCGCGGACGAGGGGGGATTCGACCTCATAGTCATCGGCCATCGAGGCATCTCCCGAGCTCAGCGATTCCTGATGGGCTCCGTCTCCGAGCGAGTCGTACGACATGCCTCCCGCCCGGTGCTGGTTGCCTGCTGAGAGAACTGAGTCGGGCGACGGTGGGGGAGGCCGCAGGCGCCACTCCGCCGGCGAACTTCTGGAAGCTAGGCGCGCCGGCCTGGTCTCAGTGCGGCTGAAGAGTCGCCCTTCGTCCTTCCGGTGTCTGATTCGACCCTGCCGGCCGGGGTTACACTCGGCCCGTGAGCGCTTCCGCTCAGAGCCAGATCATCGGCCTGGTGATGATGGTCTTCTTCATGGGCCTTGGGCTCCGGCGGCGGATGCGGCCGCAGCCGCTCAGGCCGGGCCGGATAGCAGTCTCAGGACTTTTCATCGTTCTGCTGCTGGGCAGCAGCCTCGCCTTCACCGGCTCGCGCATCCTCTCGGATCCCTGGGCGCTGCTGCTGGCTCCTGTCTTCTTGCTGGTCGGCGCCGCCGTCGGCTGGTATCTGGTCAGGACCATGAAGTTTTGGACCGACCCCGGCACGGGCGCCCTCTGGATGCAAGGGGGACTTCTCTTTGCCCTGATCCTGCTGGGCACAATCGCCATTCGCTTCGGCGCTCGCGCCCTGCTGACCGGCAATGCCTTCAGCGGGGGCTATGGTGGCAACCCGTACAGCGACAGCGGCTACTCCGGGCCGCACGGGTTTCTGTATGACCTCTCGGCCGACTTCTTGTTTTTGAGCCTCGGTCTCTGGGTAGCGCGCGCCGGCTCCCTGCTCCTTCAATACAGGGCCCATCGGGCAACTGCGACCGCCGCCCCGATGCCCAGAGCGTAAATGAGGTGCGCTGGACCGCCTCGAGGATGCCTTCGCTGCCGGGGCGGGCAGTCCGGGTTCTCGCCTGCTCTCCACGGAGTGGCGGTACTGCCCAGCGAGGAAGATGACCGAGGCTGGCGGCGCAGGGCGAGGTCGACGGCCCGCGGCCGATCGAGGTGATCCGCCGCCTCGCCGACACCAGCGCCGGCTCGACATCTCGGGGAGGATGCCCATCCGATGACAAGCACGTTCCACACCGGCGGCCCCGGCGACGGCCTGGCCGAGGCCCTTCACGCCGCGGGGCCCGCCAACGAGCACGCTGAGAAGCTGATGCTGTTTGGACAGTTCATCGGCTCCTGGAATCTGGCATGGTCGGGCACCGGCCACGACGGCCAGCCCGCCACCATGACCGGCGAGTTGCACTTCGGATGGGTGCTTGGCGGCCGGGCCGTGCAAGACGTCTGGATCGTCCCGGGCCGCGGCCAACCTGGCGAAGGTCAGCCGCCGCGAGCGTTTCACGGCTCGACGATCCGTTTCTATGATCCCGCCATCGATGCGTGGCGGTCGACCTGGATTGAACCGGTCAACGCCCGCGTCCGGCGTTTCATCGGCCGATCCGTCGGCGGTGAGATCGTGCTCCTCAGCGACGAGCAGGACCCCCAACTGCGCTGGCGGTTCACCGACATCGAACCGGACTCGTTTCGCTGGCGAGCCGAAGCCTCCCGGAACGGCGGCACCAGCTGGGAGCACGACGAGGAAATGCTCGCTACGCGCTCGGTCCATGCATCACATCAGCCAGAAGCCTCTGGTCGCCGGCGGCCTGGCTGAGGCTCGTGGGCTGACGCGACACCTGGACGCTCAGCTCCAGTTGATCCGGTCGGTCGCTTTGGCGGTAAGACTGTCATCGTTCCGTGACCGTCTGGTACGTGGCACTGCACACAGGAAGTGCCTTGCCGGGCATCACCGCGGTTCAGCACTGCGGGGCAAGGCGGTCAGGGAGGCCCTAACACCCAGTGCAGCAGCCCAGGGGCACGGTTCGGCCCGGCCCTGGTGGCGACGCCGGAGCAGGCGCTCGGTTGGCGTTCGCGCCACCTGGAACCCTACTGGAGGGGTACACCTCGACTAGCTCAGACGACCGACGCCTACATGCCGGACCGCGGCGCGACGTGGGGGAGGACGCTGGAGCCCACGGAGGAGCAGTTCCAGACAGGCACTATGCTAACGATAATGACCGTTTACGGTAGCACCGGCTTGCGGTTGATCGTGACTCAGCGCCACGACTCTTCTGGAGCCTGACCTCCCGGCTGCACCCAAGCCGCGTCAGCTCCGAGGCTGTCTGTCCAGCGCTCGAATCGCCCAGCTGCTGTGAAGTGGAACGCAGGTTGTGCTCAGGCGAGGTTGCGGCTTACCAGCTCCTCGCGCAGCTGTTCGCGAGATCGGATCCCTCCCGCTCCTCCAGTATCACATTATGTGGTAGTGACGCTAGCAGGCTCCGTGAGCGGCCAGCGAGGAAGCCACCAGCGCGTTGAGAAGGAATCGGCAGGCCGTCAACGCCTGGGCCTGGGACGGCCTCGCGATGTTCCTGCTCTATGGCCCGCACTCACGCCCCAGACGGGCCCCGCGCCGGCCGTTGCTCGAGCGTCGCCTTGACGTTAGCCATGCCCTTCCGCATCTGCCCCTTCATCACCCTCTCCATCAAGGGCTTGGCCAGGCGCATGACTCCCTTGGGGTGGGGGTCGATCGTTCCGACCAGGCGGGTCCCGCCCTTGCGTCCGCTCAAGTCGAAAGTCGCATACCAGGTGAGCATCTTTGCCTTGCCCTCGCCGCCGAGATGGTCGGGGCGCGCGTACTCCTTGATCACATATTCCACGCTTCCCATGCGGTCGTAGTCGCCCTTGAACCTCGAACCCACCGCGAGCGGTCCCGGGTTCAGCTGGGCGACGTCGTGGGCAACGCTATTCCACTCGTTTTCGTTTCTGAAATCGGCCATGTAATCGAAGACCTCAGCCACAGGCCGGTCTACCTCGACTTCGATGCGGACCATGAGACGTCCTCCTGTTGGACTTCTGTAGTTCGGGACAGCGTCGCGTATTTCATATCATAGTGCATGATATGAAT
>JALZAW010000284.1 GCA_030948155.1 Candidatus Dormiibacterota bacterium
CCAAGTTCGTCGCGAAGCCGATCGAGAACGCACGGAAGGCTGCCGACAAAAGCACCGAGGTCGGCCGCGAGGGCCGCCAAAAGGCGTCAGGCGACGACGTCGACTGAGGTCACCGGTCCGCCCGAGGCGCACGACGAGTTGGACACTTCCGCGTGCGATAGCGGTTCCCCGAGGGTGGATGTGCGAGCTTGGCCGGGCCCCGGCCGGCCCCGAAGCCCTTCAGTCGGGGCCGTTGCGGCGCTCTCAAGCCGCTGCGCTGAGCCCAGCCAGCTTGGGCGGCCTAGCCCCTGACTGTCTGAAACACAGGGTTGGAGCGCAGCTCGGCCTCGAGGTTCGTCACTGGGCCGTGGCCGGGATAGATGGCGGTGTTGAGCGGAAGGCCGGCCAGCCTGGAGTGGATGGAGAACAGCTGCTGGCGAAGGTCTGTCTCGGGGCGCTGCGCGCCGATTCCGCCGGCCAGGAGCGTGTCACCTGTGAAAAGGTGGTTGCCGATGGAGAAGGAGAGGCTGCCCGGCGTGTGGCCGGGAGTGTGCAGCACGCGGAGCCGAAAGTTGCCGAACTCCAGCTCGTCCCCATCGCTCAGATAGCGATCCGCTGAGCGGAGAAAGGCCTTGGCGTCGGCTATATGCATCCCGGCCTGCGCGCCGGTGGCCTCCTGCAGCGCCGACTTGCCGGCCATGTGCCCGGCATGGCCGTGAGTGGCAAGCAGCCAGCGAACCTTCTGCCCCGTCAGCTGTTGGAGTACCTTCTCGGCCGGCTCGACAGGATCGATCACCACCGACTCACTGGTCGCCGTACAGGTGAGAATGAAGCAGTTGACCTCCTTCTCGCCCTGCACTTTGAGAATCCCTAGCCGTGCCATCTCTCCTACCTATACCTAAATGAGAGTTGTCGGAATCCTGATGGGCCTCCTGGTTTTGGCCTGGACGCTGTGGTGGACGGCCGGTTACCTGTGGCGCCGCAGCCGCGCGTCGGCCGGCGGCCGCCGCCACTAAGCAGCTCCAAGTATTAGACGACTGACACGGGCGCTGCCACTGGCAGACTCAGGGAACGAGCGCCCTCCGCCAAGCGACGGGCGTACGTGATCGCAGCCACCAGCTGGCCGGCAAAGTGCCGAGCCGTGGCCAGGTGGATTGCATCCGGTGCGCGGAGCCTACCCGGCAGAAGACTGCCGGCGTCATCCACGAGCTGGGGGGTGGATCGCAACCTACTGGAACTTTGCCAGTACCTCCGTGGCTCCGGTGCGGGCAGGAGCAAAGGCTGCAGAGGCAGACTCTGGGAGGCCCGTCAGGCCTCTTGCATCCACCATTCGACGAAGGACGACGCCTCGCCTTCACCGCTCAGCCGGATGAGCCATAGGTTGCTGAAGCGGGTGGGCTCGTCGCCTGTGTACTCCGTCCACCCGCTGACGACGCCCAGGTCACCGTCGACTGCCATCACCTCATAGCGGAAAGTGTGGTCGCCCGGCTCATCCTTGCGTTGGAGCCAACCCTCGACGATGTCTCGGCGGCCGCGCCAGGGTTGCCGGAAGGGCGCCGTGTAATACTGCGCATCGTCGCTGAACAGGGCCGCAATGTCGCGCTGGTCGTTACTGTCCCAGGCGGCGATATACAGCTCCAGCCAGGCCTCGAAATCAGCCCGCTGCAGCTGCGTTATGAGCTCACCACTGTCGCCCGCGCCGGCCTTGGCCCACTTTCCTTACTCGGGCGGGGCGGCCTGGAGCTTGTCCCGCAGCTGGTCGTAGCGCTCGAACTTCTCCAGCGGAAGCTTCGGCTTCGCCCGCTCCGGATACTTCGCAGCTTGGATCGCATCCAGCAGGAGCTGCACCTCATCGGCCGCCAGGTGCAGGTGCCGGGAGTGGCGGTCCTTGGCGGGCCGCTCCACGACCTCGGTGATAGTGTCCTCGGTCGCCTCCACCACCCGCGGCCGAGTCGGCCGGAAGAGCTCTTCGGAGCCGGAGAGCGAGACACGCTTGAACTTGCTCATGACGTTTTCCTCTGCCCTGCCTGCTTGCCGGACATGACCTGGTCGGCCAGCAGGCGGTAGGCCCGAGCACCATCGGAGTTCCCGGCGTAGGTCAGGATCGACGCTGCAGCGAGGGGCGACTCCGCGAAGCGGATGGAATCCCGGATGGCAAAGTCGTAGACCAAATCCCCGTAGTGGTCGCGCACCAACTGCAGCACTTCCTGCGAGTGCAGCGTGCGGGCTTTGTAGATGGTGGGCAGGATCCCGGCGACGCGCAGCCGCGGGTTCAGCTTGGCTCGAACGCGGTCGACCGTCCGCTGCAGCTGCTGCATGCCCTTCATGCCGAAGTACTCGCACTGGAGCGGGATGATCACGTCGTCCGCTGCCACGAAGGCGTTGATGGTGATCAGGCTCAGGGCGGGCGGGCAGTCGATGACTATGTAGTCATAGCGCCGCTGGACGGGAGCCAGCTTCTCCTTCAGAATGCCCTCTCGGCCGATTTCCTGCAGCAGCTGCGTCTCGGCGCCGGACAATTCGATGTTGGCAGGCAGGTAGTGAAGCCCCGCCAGGGCATTCTCGAGGACCACTTCGCTGACGCCCACCGAGGGATCCACCAGCAGCTCGTAGACGGTCTTCTCCAGCTCGTCGGGCAGCTTGACGCCCATATTGATAGTCAGGTGTGCCTGCGGATCCAGGTCGACCAGAAGGACGCGCTGACCTTTCTCGGCGAGAGCGGCACCGAGGTTCACCGCTGTGGTGGTCTTGCCAACCCCGCCTTTTTGGTTGGCTATAGCGATGGTGTGCGCCAAGGGGTGGTCCGAGTTTACTCGCATCCTGCGTCAGCGACCACTTCCGGCAATCGGGAGCGGGGCCGCCCGCCAACACCTTCCTTGTCGAGTTGAATGAGCAGGGAGTCAGCCAGCCGCAGACCGCCCACGTGAGGGCGGATTCGATCCGCCGCCCTGCAAAACTGGATGGTCGCCGGCGGAGGGGGCCTGCCTCGACTTCCGGCTGTCGATAGACTCCGCGCCGGTGGTCTTAGACATCCTGTTCGCTCTGATCATCCTGGTAGCGGTGGTGATCGGCTACAAAAGGGGCCTGGTCCAGCCGGTCCTGGCCGAGCTCTTCTTCCTCGGCACAGCACTCTTCCTGCTCGGCAACGGTAAGGGCTTTGCCGGCTTCCTGGAGCGTGCCTTCCATCTGAATGGCCTTTTCATCTTCGTCGTAGGACTGGCGGTCACCATCTTTATGGGATACCTGGGCGGTCGCTTGGGCGGCATCATCCACCGAATGCCTGTCGTCCAGGGCGTCGACGGCTTGCTGGGCCTCTTCCTGCACGGGTTCGTAGCCATCCTCTTCTGCTACTTCCTCCTCTCGGCGCTGCTGGCCTTCAACAACGCTTTCCGGGCCACAGCCGGGGCGGCGGCGGTCACCTACGCCCAGGTGGAGTCGCTGAAAAGACAGCTCGCCGCCAACCCGGTCACGGCAGCCCTGATGCCGACCGGCGATGTGCGCAAGCTGGAGACGCAGGCGCAGAAGAACAAGAGCGCGCAGATCTCGGAGACGCCGCTCCTGGCCCAGCTGCAGACGGCGAGTCACGACTTTCTGGAACCCCAGCTGACGGGCTCCCGACTGGCACCCCTGGTGCTGAGGATCGGATCCAAGGTGCCGATCCTCAGCCATGCGACCACGCGCGACCTGCCGACGCCGGCGCCTGTCGCCACACCCAGCCCCGGCCCGACGCCCAAGAGATAGTGAGCGCGCCGCCCACCGCTGCAGCGCCGGCTGTGCTCACGGTGGCGCCGGCAACGCCCGCGGCCAAGCTCTCCCGCCAGCAGTTCCTGGCTCTTGTCGCGTACTGGGTCGCGATCGGTTATCTCTGGCAGAGCCTGGGCACGCTGATCCTGCCGGATGCCGTCGAGCGCCTGGTTGGCAGCGCCGCCAAGGGCACTGGACTCAGCGTGCTCGAAGGCATCGGGACTGTGATCGCTATCGTCTGGCAGCCTGTCGCCGGCACTCTGTCCGACCGCACCCACACCCGCTGGGGAAGGCGGCGACCCTATCTGGTGGGTGGCACGGCGGCCGATCTGGTCTTCCTGGTGGGACTCGCCCTGGCCGGCAGCTTCTGGCCCCTTGTCGTCGCCTACACGTTCCTTCAGTTCAGC
>JALZAW010000285.1 GCA_030948155.1 Candidatus Dormiibacterota bacterium
CACGTTGACCGTGTAGTCCAGGTAGAGCTCGCGTTCCCCCAGGGCGATCCGATCGTCACCATGCCGGAGGCCGACTCGCTCCAGCGCGGCAGGATCTGGCGCCTGGTCGAGAAAGGCCACGTGCAGGCGCTTGGGCGCGCTCTCGCGGGCGGGAAAGGGGTTCGCCGCAACAACTCGTTGTAACTCTTGGGCAGTGCGCACAAAAACGCGAACGGCGAGCTCCAACTCTCGCCTGAGTGCCACCTCCAACGACTGGCCAACCTGGGTCGGGTCGGCCGTCACGACGACGTTGCCACTCTGCATGTAAGTGATCGCATCGTCGTGGCCGAGTTCCTCCACAACCCGGCGCAGGTCGGCCATGCCTAGGCGGTTGCGGGCGCCGAGGTTGATGCCTCGCAGGAGCAGCGCGCACCTCTGTCTCATGGCCGCTCGGCAGTTGGCGACATAGGAGTGACTTGGTTGTCGCCGCTCGGCCGCCGCTTCGTAACCAGAGCCATGGTCACCAAGCATTGCGGATGTGCGCTAACGGCGTCGCAGCAGATGGCAGCCAGCAAATACATCCGATCGAATCTCGGGCCCAGGGAGAAGCCTCGTGGTAGCGTTCGGGCGGCGATGGACTCCGACCTGATCGTCGTCGGAGGCGGTCCGGTCGGCGCTGCGCTGGGCCTCTTGCTGTCGCGCCACGGGCTGCGAGCCATCGTTCTGGAGACAACCGAGTTTCCTCGCGACAAGCCCTGCGGCGAGGGCCTCCTGCCAAGCGGTGCGCGCATCCTCCAGGATCTCGGCGTGGACCTGAAAGCCTCCGGCTTTCCCTCCTTGGCGGGAGTCCGCTACCGGCTCGGCGAGGCCGGCCGCTCAGGAAGTGCCCTGGGCCGGTTCGGCTCGGGCTGCGGATTCGGGGTCCGCCGGCTGCGGCTCGACGCCATCCTGGCCGAAAAGGCTGGCGTCAGGACGGGCGTGCGCGTCACGGGCATCCGCACCACTTTCGGGGGAGTGACTGTCGAGACGTCCCAGGGGCGGTTGCGAGCCAGGGCAGTGATCGGTGCTGACGGCCTGCGCTCGAACGTGCGCGACTGGCTGGGCTTGACTCGCCCGCCTTCCGGCGCCGGGCGCTACGGCCTCGTCGGACACTTTCACGTCCCCGATCTCGACTGGGGGGAAATTCGAGTCACCCTGCTCGATGAGATCGAGGTCTACGCGGCGCCGGCGGGCCCCTCTGAGCTGCTGGTGGCGGTGCTCGGCGCTCGCGGCTCCTTGCGGCGGGCCGGCGCCACCGTGCTGGAGAGCTATCGCGAGTTCGCCGCGCGGGCCCATCCTGATCTGGCAGGCGCCGATCTGACCAGCCGCGTCTGGGGCGCCGGCCCATTCAATGTGCGCCCCAGCACTGTGGCTCGAGATCGAGTTTTTCTGGCCGGCGATGCGGCCGGTTTCCTCGATCCGCTGACTGGCGACGCCATCAGCGCCGGTCTCAACCAGGCGCTGGCTCTCGCCGGCTTTCTCGCCCGCGACTTTGACGCCGCGCCCGCGCGCTACCGCCGCTGGTGGGCTGCCCAGTGGCGGCGGCGGCGCGCGGTCACCCACCTGGCTCGCACTCTGACAGGCTCTTCCCACCTGGCGGATCGAGCGCTGAGGGGCGCCAACCTTCGGCCTCAAGCCCTCACCTCCATGCTTGAGGTCAACGACGGCTCACGCCCGCTCTGGCGGCTGGGCCTCCGTGATTGGGCGGCACTGGGCGGCTTCGCGGCCAACCGCTCGTGAGCTTCTTCCTCGGGTTCGGCAGCGCCCTGCCTGAGCACTCGATCGACCGCCAGGAGTCGCAGCGCGCTCTGTCCGCCTTCTGGCCGCGGCTCCCGACGGCGGCAGCTGGCGAAGCTGTCAACCGCCACGCCATAGCGCCCCTGGCAGAGGTGCTGCGCGGTCGCTCGGTGGGCGAGGCAATGTCGGCCTACGCCGAGCACGCGCCCAGGTTGGCTCGCACAGCAGCCTGCCAGGCGCTGCGTGATTCTCGCCTGCACCCGGCGGACATCGACATGGTCATCTCCGTTTCCTGCACTGGCTACCTGGTGCCGTCTCTTGACGTGCGACTGGCGAACGAAATTGGACTGCGACCGGACGTGCTGCGGCTGCCCATCACCGAGCTCGGCTGCGCGGGGGGAGCGGCAGCCATCGCAGCCGCTCACCGCCATCTCGTTGCCTACCCGACCGATCGGGTGCTGGTCGTGGCGGTCGAGCTCTGTTCGCTGAACTTCCACCCGGGAGATCGCTCAATCGACAACTTGACGGCTGCGCTCGTCTTCGGCGACGGGGCCGCCTCCACCGTGATGACTGGCGAGCCGTCGGGATCTGAGGCTGCCTTCGAGGTGCTGGCGACTGGCGAATGGCTGCTGCCCAACAGCATGGCGGCGCTGGGTTTCGACCTGCGTGAATCGGGCTTCCACGTGGTGCTGGATCGCAAGCTGCCCAGGCTCATTGCGGCCGAGCTGGCGCCGATTGTGGAGGCCTTTCAGGCCAGGCACAGCGTGCCGCGGCCGGACTTCTACGCGGTGCACGCAGGCGGCCCACGCATCTTCGATGCTGTCGATCAGGCGCTGGGTCTCGATTCGCACCGCTTGGCGACATCTCGCGGCGTCTTCAGGAGCGTAGGCAACCTCTCCTCCGCCTCACTGCTCTTCGGCTTGGCAGCGACGCCGCCCGATACGTTTGGTGATGGGCTGGCGCTGGCTTTTGGCCCCGGCGTGACGGTGGGCATGGCGCATCTACGCCGGTATTGAGCGACAGGTACCTGACGTTTCTGGCAGGGCCGTCCTGACCTCCAGCTGGAGCCTACTGACTAGAACAAGCCGGGCAGGAAGCGCGCTCGTCCCGCGAAGGCTTCTTCGTAGCCCGGGATCCCGCGCAGCAGGCTCTCCTCGCCTCGGATGCGATCGGCCAGGAGGGCAGCGTTCAAGAGCGAGAGGCCGACGGCGCTGAGCCAGGCGCCGGCCGCGAGCGGCAGGCAGAGGAACTCCAGCGCCACTGCCAAATAGTTCGGATGGCGGACCCAGCGGTAGGGACCCGCGGCGACCGGTCGGAGATCGCTTGGCACCACCGCTCGGGCGTTCCAGGCCTGACCGAGGGACTGGATGCTCCACCAGCGCAGGGCGGCGGCGCCGCCGACTCCTGCCACCCAGAACAGCGGCAGCCGGGGCCGGCGCCGCCAAGCGATCACCTCCAGCGGCGGCAGGCAGAAGAGCGCCACATGCAGCGCGACCATGAGCGGATAGCGCCCGCTCGCGGCCGCCGGCCCTGTCATTTCGCGCTCGTGGCGGCGGGAGATGGCCAGCTCCCGCAGGCGCTGAGCGCCCTCGAGCGCGAGCAGTGCCAGGTACCAGCGCGGCGGGCGGCGCGATCGGTCCATGGACGGCAACACTACTGTCTGCATCAGTCGTCGGTGGCGCGGATTGTGCGACATTGGCAGCGTGGCCAGACTCGCGGTCGCAGTGATGGGCCAGGATCGACCCGGCATCGTCGCCGCGGTCACTGCGGCCCTGGAGGAGCAGGGGTACTCCCTGGAGGACGTCTCCACTTCCATCCTGCGCGGCTACTTCGCCATGATGCTGATCTGCCACGGTCCTAGCCGGAAGGCTGAGGTAGCCGGGCAAGTGGAGTCTGTGGCCAGGCGGCTGGGGCTTCTCGTCGATGTGTGGGAGGTCGGCGAGGCGGCCGCCAGTCAGGAACCGGATCATCGGCTGACTGTCTACGGACCTGACCGGCTTGGCATTGTTCGTCAGGTAGCCTCACTGCTGGCGCGGGAGAACGTCAACATCTGCGATATGACCTGCCGGCTGGTCGGGCAGGGCTCCGCCATGTACGTGGTCAATATGGAGATCCAGGTCCCGGCCGGCGTGCGGCTGGAACCGGCGCTGCAGGCGGAATTGCCGCCGCTGGGCTTGCGCCACGCGCTGCACGCGCTGGAGAGTGACGTTCTCTGATCCGTCGGGTTCTCACCTATCCGCATCCGGTTCTGTTGGCGGAATGTGCTGCGCCAGCTGCCGATCAGGTGTCTGGGCTGGTCATCGACCTCCTCGACACCATGCGCTCGTTGCCGCGCTGCTGGGGCC
>JALZAW010000286.1 GCA_030948155.1 Candidatus Dormiibacterota bacterium
CTCCACAGAAAGGCTGACAATGTCCTGGCCCCGGTAGAGCACCCGACCTCCGGTGATCGCGGCCGGTGGGGAGATCAGCCTGAGGACCGAGAGAGCGGTCATCGTCTTGCCGGAGCCGGACTCGCCGATCAGGGCCAGCGTCCGGTGGGGCTCGAGCTCGAACGAGACGCCGTCCACGACCGCCGCCGGGCGGCCGCGCCCTCTTATCTCGGTTCGGAGCTCCCGCACGCTGAGGACAGGGGCCGTGGCGGCCAACTGATCAGGCCATCCGAGGGTCCAGCACGTCCCGCACGGCGTTGCCGATCAGGTCGAACAGAAGCGCCGTCAGGGCGATCGGGATCCCGGGGACGATCGAGGTCAGGGGTGCGACCAGAAGGCTCGACTGCAGGCTGAAGAGCATCGAGCCCCATTCGGCCTGGGGCGGCTGCACGCCGAGCCCGAGATAGTTGAGCCCGGCGGCGAAGACAATGACCGGACCGATGATGCTGAAGCTGTAGGCGAGCGGAGCCGAGGCGACATTGCGCAGCAGCTGCACCAGGATGATCGAGGCGTCGCTCGCTCCGCTGGCCCGTGCCGCTTCCATGTACTCTTGGCTGCACGCGGCGACGGTGGCGCTCTCCGTGACCCGCGCCACGCTGGGGACCAGCACCACGGAGAGGGCGATGATGACGTTCCTGGTGCCGGGCCCCAGGGTGACCGCGATAGCTATGGCCAGCAGCACCGCGGGGAAGGCGAAGAGGATGTCCATCGCGCGCATGATCAGCATCCGCGAGATCCAGCCGTAGTATCCGGCCAGGATTCCCAGCAGGCCTCCGACGAGCAGCCCGATCAGCACTGGCGCAGTCGCCGTGAAGAGCGAGGCGCGACCGCCCCAGATCAGCCTACTGAGGATGTCGCGGCCGGCGCCGTCGGTGCCGAGCAGGTGCCCGGCGGACAGAGGGGGCGCCAGCCGGTTCGCGGGCTCGATGGCCAGCGGGTCGTGCGGCGAGGTGAGGGGCGCCGCCGCGCAGATGAGCACCACGAGCCCGAGCAGAACCGTCGCGGCAAGGGCAGGAGGATCCTGCAGCAGGCGCGACAGGACCCGCCGCCCGTGGCCCGGCTCGCCGAGGCGTATGTCAGCGGGGGACGCCGCCCCGCTCTCGCCGAGCTCAGGCGAGCTGGGGACGGAGATCATCCAGCCTTCACCGAATTGTTCTAGCCCTCACACGCGGGTCCAGTGCCGCATGCACGATGTCGACGGCGAGGTTGAGTATCACGAAGACGAAGGAGACGAGCAGTACGACGCCAAGGATCACTGGAAAGTCGCGCTGACCGATGCTCAAGAAGAGCAGATTGCCAATCCCGGGCCAGCTGAAGACCACCTCCACGAAGGCCACTCCGCCGAGCAGGTAGCCTGCTTGCAGGCCCATCACGGTCAGGATCGTCGGAAGGGCGTTCGTGAGCACATGACGGGCGATGATGGCGGCCTCGCCGAACCCCCTGGCCCGCAGCGCCTGGACGAAGTCCAGGCGAGCGACCTCGAGAATGCTGGCTCGCACCGTCCGGGCGACGATCCCGGCCGGTGCGGCCGAGGCTGCGACGGCGGGTAGGGTCATGTGCCAGAGGACGTCGCCGGGAGAGCCGCCGTCAATGACACTCTGCATGCCGCCCGTCGGAAAGACCTGGAAGCGCAGGGCGAGCGCGGCCACGAGCAGCAGCCCCAACCAGTAGCTGGGGACCGACGTGGCCAGCGAGGCAAGCGTCATCGCCGCTCGGTCGAGGAAGCCGAACTGGCGGGTCGCCGCCAAGACGCCCAGGACCAGGCCGAAGAGGTTGGCGAGCAGGGCGGCCATGGCTGCGAGCACCAGCGTGTGCGTGAAAGCGCCCCAGACCAGGCTCAGGACGGGCTGGTGTCGCGCGATGGAGGTGCCGAGGTTCAGGTGCAGCGTCCGCCAGAGCCACTCGCCGTACTGCACCGGAAGCGGTTGGTCCAACCCGAGGTCGTGGCGAAGCGACACCCGCTGGGCCTCCGACGCATTGGGGCCCAGGAGGCTGATGGTGGGATCTCCGGGAATTAAGTGGATGAGCACGAAAACGACGATCGTCGCTCCGAGCAGGACGGGGATCAAGAGCAGGAGCCTGCGAGCTACGTAGTCCAGCAACTGGCGCCAGTCAGCTCAGGTCTTGTGGATGGTCTGGAACTGGAACTGCCATTCCTTGGCGTTGATGAAACCCTGCACCTTGGGACTTAGCGCCCTCACATTGAGGCCGTGGACGCAGAAAAGCCAGGGCGCGTCGTCCCAGACAATGCGCTGGATCTGCTTCACGAGAGAGGCACGTTTCCCAGTGTCGCTCGTCGAAAGGGCCTGGGCGTAAATGGGATCGATCGCGGGATTCGTGTAGCGGCCTGGATTCAGCACCGCCTTCGGAGGAAGGTACTCGGTCGAGAAGAGCTGGCCCCACCAGTATGTCCAGGACCAGCCATAGGAGATCTGCATGGCGCCCACGCCCGGCGGCATGCCCTTGAAGAAGATGCCCAGGTAGGCGGTCCACTCGTACGTCTTGAGGTTCACGTTGACCTTGATGTTTCGGAGAGCGCTCTGCACGAACTCGCTCATGGGCACCGGCTGAAGCTCTCCGGACCCGTTGGTGGCCGTCAGCCAGTCGGTGGTAAACCCGTTCGGGTAGCCGGCCTGACCGAGCAGCGAGCGAGCCTTCTCAGGGTCGTAGGTGTAGGGCTGCAGCGTGCTGTCGTACCAGTCGCTGCCGGGAATCGCGAGCTGCGTCATCGGGATGGCGGTGCCTTTCAGAATGTTGTCCGCCATCGACTTTCGATCGATGGCGTAGTTGAGCGCCTGGCGCACTCGCTTATCGTTGAAGGGCGGCATCTGGGTGTTGAAGAGGAATTCCCAAGTGTGCGGCCTGACGCTCGTCATCACGTTCTTGCCCGCGTTGCGCAGGGGCGCGAGCCCATCGGGCGGTAGCTCGACGCCGAGATCGATCTCTCCGGATATGAGCGCGTTGACCCGGGCGCTGGCGTCTCCGATCGGGCGCACGATGACCTTGTCCAGCTTGTAAGCCGGCCCCCAGTACTTGTCGTAGGGGACCATCTCGAACTGCTGCCCCTTGACGAGGTTGCTGAACTTCATGCCTCCAGTTCCGACCGGGGCGACTCCGAACCCGTCGTTCCCCTGGGCCTTCACGGCGGTAGGGCTGACCATCCAGTGCGCTTCCAGCTCTTCGTCGAGTGGGCGCGAAACCGGAAGGCGCATGCGGAACGTCATGTCGTCGACCTTCTCGAGAGCCAGGATCGGGCCCGGCATGTAGACGACCGCCAACTGTGCCGCCTCGTTGTAGAACTGAGGCGACTTGGGATCATAGAGACGCTGGAAGTTCCAGATTGCAGCATCTGCGTTCCAGGGCGTCCCGTCGTGGAAGGTCACGCCCTTCCGGAGGGACCACTCCCACACCTTGCCGTCCTCGAGCAGTTTCCAGGACGTAGCGAGTACGGGTATCGGGGGCGGTACGACATCGCTTCGATGCCGGTCATACATCGTGAGCCCTTCGAACATCGGCTGGATGGCCTGGGCCAGCGTGCTCCCCTGGCTGAGGGCGGTACCAGGATCCAGGGGCGGCAGGTCTGAAATTTCCATGGCGTAAACCAGAGTCCCACCCTTGGTCGAGCTCGTGGAGGTCTGGTTGCCGGACTGGCACGCGGAGAGGAGTGCGCTGAGGCCGGGAGTTGCCAGGGCAAGGCCTGCCGCTCCCTGCAAGAAACGCCTTCGATCCAGAGTCTCAGGTTGGTGATGGGATAGCCGGTCGGGTTGGTCAGTCGCCATCTGTGCACCTCTCCCTAGCTCGGGCTGGTCGACCACCCGGTCGAGGGCCGCCCCTTTGTGATCTAGAACGGAAGCACGAGAGCCGACCCTTGTCCATGGCTAGCAGACCAGTACTGTGGCCAGTGGCTTGGCCGGTAGTACAAGACCCCGGCCTGGGACTGGCCGATGCACCTAGTCGCCGGGCAGCCATCCGGCAGGTGTGGTGGGACGAAACGTAGACTCGGTCCGTCGCGGGCCAGACCGGTGCGGATCCCAGTGGGACAGTTCGTCGCCG
>JALZAW010000287.1 GCA_030948155.1 Candidatus Dormiibacterota bacterium
ACGTATTCACACCTTCGGAGGACCGCACAATAAGCCATGACCCTCGAGACGCTCAGGGACGAAGAAACAGGAGTGAGCGAGAGCCTGTCGATCGAGCTGCGCGTCAAGCAGGAGCTCGCCCGCGAGCTGCACGACCGGGTCGCCCAGACACTGACCACCATGCTCGTCGAGATGGAGAGGATCAAGTCACCGGAGTTCCCCCCCGAGCGCGTGCCGGCCGAGGTGAGCCTCTATCAGGACGCGACCCGGGAGGTGCTGGACAATATCCGCCAGATCCTTGGGGAGCTCCAGCACGAGGCGAACTTGGGCGAGGACCTGCCGGGGCGAGTCCAGCGCCTGCTTGACGGGTTCCAGGCGCGCACCGGCATCTCGACCCGGCTCTCGCTATCGGCGGGTTGGCCGCGCCGAGTGACAAGCATGGCCGCTGTCAACCTGTATCGCCTTCTGGAAGAGGCACTCAACAACATTCAATTGCACAGTGGTGCGAGGTCGGTGGAGGTTTTCCTAGAGCTGGCCAAGCGCGATCTGGTCGCCGTCAGGGTGGTCGATGACGGCCGTGGCTTCGCCGCCGGGCCGGGAGAGCGGGTAGGCCTGGGTCTGCTCGGGATGAAGGAGCGCGCCCTGCTGCTGGGAGGGGCATTGAGGATCGAGCCCGCGAGCCCGCACGGTACCGAACTCACAGCCGTCATTCCCCGGCAGAGTCTGAGCTGATCGGCAGAGCGACCCGAATCAGGTTCCTGATCGAACTCTGATTCGCCCGCCAGAGGCTGGCGACGCCAAAGCACGGTGAGCCGTCGGCGGTCACGCGGCCGCGAACTGCCGCGCCTTGACAGCTGCGGCCGGCGTCATTCTCGCTACCTTTTCTGCGGCGGCTGGCATCCGCCGAGTAGCCTTCGGACCCATGGCAACACTTGTCGTTCACGGCGGTTGCGGCGCACCGCCCGAACCTGAGTGGCAGGAGCGGCAGGCAGCTGTCGAGCGCGCTCGCGAAGCGGGGTGGGTGGCGATGGGCGGTGGAGCGCTGGAGGCCGTACTGGCGGCCGTCCGCCGTCTGGAGGATGAGCCCTGGCTCAACGCCGGTCTCGGCGCCGCGCTGAACAAGGATCAGCAGCCGGAACTCGACGCCGGAATCATGGAGGGCGGACACCTGCGGGTGGGAGCTGTCGGCGCGGTCAGGGACGTGCGCCATCCTGTCGATCTCGCCCGCGCTGTGATGGACGACGGCCGGTACGTGCTGATCGTCGGGGCGGGCGCCTCCGGCTTCGCTCGCGAGAAGAACATCGAGACCGTCGATCCAGAGTTCTTCATCGCCGAGCACCGCCTCCATCCCCGTGCCCCAGAGCAGGACACAGTTGGGGCTGTAGCCAGGGACGACAGCGGGCGATTGGCGGTGGCCGTCTCCACCGGCGGCATGTCAGGCAAGTGGCCGGGACGCTTGGGCGACTCGCCAGTGCCTGGCGCGGGCTTCTACGCTGACGATCGCCTCGGTGCCGTGTGCTCCACCGGCCACGGGGAAGGGTTCCTGCGCCTGGTTCTGGCCTATCGCGTGGCGGAGCAGATGGGCCTGGGAGGAGCCCCTGGCCAGGTCGCCGACTGGGCGCTGGAGGAGCTGAAGCTGCGCACCGGGCTGAAGGGTGGATTCATCGCCATCGATCCCCGGGGCCGTCCAGGCGCGGCGTTCAGCACGCGATTCATGGCCTGGGCTTACCGGGTTGGCTGAGGCTCGCCCGACCGGCGAGCTGATCGCGCAGGCACTCCGTCAGGAGGGCTGTGGTCCCGTCTTCACGCTCAACGGTGCCCACATCTGGGGCCTGTTTCTCGGCGCTCAGCGGCACGGCCTGCCGCTGATCGACGTCCGCCACGAGCAGACCGCAGGCTTTGCGGCGGAGGGCTGGGCCAAGCTGACGCGACGCTGCGGGGTGGCAGCGGTGACGGCCGGGCCGGGCGTCACGAACGTCATCTCATCAGTGGCGGCGGCTCGCCTGAACGACAGCCCAGTGCTCTTCCTGGGCGGCCGCGCCCAGACCGGCCGCTGGGGCCAGGGTGCGCTCCAGGAGCTGGATCACCTGCCGCTGCTGGGCCCGCTGACCAAGTCCGCGACCACCCTGTTGGATCCCAGCGAGGCGTACCGGCTGACGGCGGAAGCCATCAGGTTGACATTGAGCCGGAGGACGGGCCCGGCCTACCTCGACGTGCCTGTCGATCTCTTTCTGCAAGCGCCCGAGCCGCCAGAGGCGACTGAGCATCTGGTGCCGGATCCCGGCCCGCCGGCGGATCCCGATGCTGTCACCCGGACGGCGGCGCTGATCCGGGGGGCAGCCCGACCTGCCCTGGTCGCCGGCAGCGGTGTTTGGTGGGCTCGCGCGGAGGACGAGCTGCGGAGGCTGGTCGAGGCGGCCTGGCTGCCGGTGGTGCTGAACGGCCAAGCTCGCGGCATCTTGCCGCCCGGGCACCCCCTCTTAGCCTCTCGCGCTCGCGGCAAGACACTCGGCGAGGCAGACGTCGTGGTGGTGGTCGGGGCGCCGCTCGATTTCCGGCTTAACTTCGGTGAGCCTCCCCTGCTCGCGGCGGGCGCGCAGATCATCTACCTGGACGTCGATGGCTACCGAAAGCACCGACCGGCCGCCGCTGCGATCTTCGGCGATCTCAAGGACGCGCTGGCCAGGCTGGCGGACGCGCTGGCCGGTACGCCGCCGCGAACTGATTGGCTGGACCGGGTTCGCGGCGCCAAGGCCACCGCCGAAGCGGGCGATCGAGCTCTGGCGGCCAGCGCCGGTACACCTGTGCATCCGGCCCGTCTCATCGCTGAGGTCGAAGGGGCGATTGATGCTGATGCGATAGTCGTGGGCGATGGCGGCGACATCGTGTCCTTCGCCGGCCGGATGCTACAGCGGGAGCGGCCCGGCCTTTGGCTTGACGGCGGTCCGTTCGGCTGCCTCGGCTCCGGTCCTGGCTACGCCCTGGCCGCCAAGCTGGCATATCCTGACCGGCAGGTCGTGCTCCTGGCCGGGGACGGCGCTTTCGGCTTCTCTGGGATGGAGTTCGACACGCTGATCCGACACCGCGTGGCGGTGGTCTGCGTGATCGGCAACAACGGCATCTGGGCTCTGGAAAAGCATCCAATGGAGCGAATTCTGGGCACCTCGCTTGTGGCGGATCTCCGACCTGGCACCCGTTACGACCAGGTGGTGGCCGCACTGGGCGGCTATGGCGAGCTGGTGGAGCGGCCGGAGGAGATCCGCCCGGCCCTGGGCCGAGCCTTCAGGGCCGGCGTGCCTGCCTGTGTCAACGTGATCTGCGATCCGAGAGCCGAGTACCCTAGGTCGTCAGAGCTGATATGACGCAAGCTCCGTCACTGACCCACCTGGAAGATGACGAGTGGCGGACCGCCCAAAGCCAGTTTGACGCTGCGGCCGAGATCCTCGGCCTGGACCAGGGCACACGCGAGATTCTCCGCGACGTGCAGCGGGAATTCACCTGCACGTTCCCGGTCGAGAAGGACGACGGTGGCGTCGAGATCTTCACCGGCTACCGGGTCCAGCACAACATCACGCGCGGTCCCGCCAAAGGCGGTCTGCGCTACCACCCAGACGTCTCACTGGACGAAGTCAAGGCGCTCGCCATGTGGATGACCTGGAAGTGCGCAGTGGTCAACATCCCCTTCGGCGGGGCCAAGGGCGGCGTCATAGTCGATCCCAAACGTCTCACCAAGCGCGAACTGGAGAAGCTGACCCGCCGCTTTGCCACTGAGATCTCGGTTCTCGTCGGTCCCGACCGGGACATCCCGGCGCCGGACATGAACACCGACGGCCAGGTGATGGCCTGGATCATGGACACCATCTCTATGCACCGTGGCTTCTCGGTTCCCGCAGCCGTGACCGGCAAGCCGGTCGAGGTGGGCGGCTCACTGGGTCGGGTGGAGGCCACCGGGCGCGGCGTGATGATCTGCACGCAGGCGGCCCTTGAGCACCTGGGCATGAAGCCTCATCAGACCCGCGTGGCGGTGCAGGGCTTCGGCAACGTGGGCAGCATCTCGGCCAAGCTGGTGGAGGAGCAAGGCTGCCGGATCGTCGCGGTCAGCGACGAGTTCG
>JALZAW010000288.1 GCA_030948155.1 Candidatus Dormiibacterota bacterium
GGATTGTGAAGCCCAACAGCCAGATACCGAAGATCGTCATGGTCACCGAGATGACGCCGACCGCGATCGTCGCCGCCAGAGCGGCGCTGTCGCCCAGGCCGGTCGACTTGAGGATGGTGGGCGCATAGTAGATGGCCGTGTTGATACCGGTCGCCTGCTGCACGATGGCGAGCCCGATCCCGATATAGAGGATCCGGCGCATCCACGCGTTTGCGCGCAGCTCTCTGATCGCAGTGTCCTTCTCGCTCGCAACGTCACTGATGTGCCGGGAGATGATGTCGTACTCTTGTGCGGCCTCCTCGGAGTCACGGGTGAGTCCAAGGACGCGCTTGGTTTCTTCGAGCCGCCCCCTGATCGCGTACCAGCGTGGCGACTCCGGAATGATCATCACGCCGAAGAACAGCAGGACCGCTGGAATGGCGGCCACGCCGAGCATCGCGCGCCAGATATGACCGCCGGGGAAGAGGTGGTCAAGCGCCGCGTTAACGACGAAGGCGAGCAACTGCCCGCTCACGATCATGAGCTCGTTGATGGTCACCATGCGGCCCCTCACTCGAGCCGGCGCCATCTCTGCCAGGAACACCGGCACGATCGCCGCGGCAGCCCCCACGGCGAGCCCGAGGGTGGTTCGCGCCAGCACCATCCAGTGCCAGGTCGGTGAGAGGGAGCTGCCCAGAGCTCCAATCAGGAAGGCGACGGCGCAGATCTGTAGACTCCTTCTGCGGCCGAGCGCGTCGGCCAACTTGCCGCCCACCAAAGCCCCCACCGCGGCGCCGAAGAGCAGGCAGCTAACGACCAGCCCCTGGGTGACAGCGGTCAGATTCAGTTCACTTTTCATGTAGAGCAGAGCGCCGGAAATGACTCCGGTGTCGTACCCGAAGAGCAATCCGCCGAGCGTGGCGATGACCGTGATCCTCGCCAGTACGCCCTGCCCTACAAAGCCGCGTTCAGCTGCGGTCGCGCTGATACTAGCCATTTGCCCTCCTCGGGAAGTGTCGAGCGGCGTAAGTCATGTGGGGGACGCGCACACCCCGACGACGTCCCCGGCTCATGCAGCCTTCGCCCTACCTGCGATCACCGCGGCCGCTTCGTCGACGGCCCGCCTCACATCTCCGTGGTAGGGATAGAGCACCGTGCGGCCGACCACCAGGCCAACTACCTGCGGCTGCGCCGTCACCTCCGCCCACCGCCGGTAGACCTCAGGAGCGGCCGTCCCTGGATCGCCCCCGATCAGTGTCACCGGCAGGGAGGTCGCCGCGAAAATGCGCTCCATGCCGCGAATGACCGGCAAGTTGAGCCAGGTATAGGCCGAGGTCCGGCCCAGACCGCTGGCGATCTGCACGGCCCGGATGAGGGAATCCGGACGCTCCACGTTCACAGCCCTCCCGCCGGAGAGCCGGCTCGCCCAGACCCCGACCATCGCCGGCTTCTTCAGCGCGGCCAGACCGTTGATGGCCTCGGATGCCGCGCACAGGGTTCGCAGCGTGCTTGGATCCTCGTCCGCGATCCGCACCATCATCTTTCCGCCGTCCAGCTGGTCGGCCGCGATTTGGTCCGCCGTGTAGGCGGTGAAGCGGTCGTCGAGCTCGAACGCCGATCCGGCGAGGCCGCCACGATTCATGCATCCGAAGACGACCTTGTCTTCCAGCGCGCCTAGCAGCGCCAGATCCTCGACGAGGTCCGGAGCCCCGACCAGTCCGTCCACACTCGGTCTCTCGAGGGCGATCAGCAGCCGCCGCAGCAGATCGCCGCGGTCGGCCATGGCCATAGGATCGTCGCCAGCCTTGAGTGAGCCACGGGCTGGGTGGTCGGCGGCGATCAGGAAGATGGTCCCCGATTCGGACAGCAGGGAGAACCGCCGCCGGCGGCCCTGGAGCGCCTCGGCGATCGCCTCTGGGTGCTCCCGCCGGATCGCGGTCAGCTTGGCAAGCAGCTCAGCGCCGCTTGGGGGCTCAGACATCTGTTCCCTGCCTCATATAATCTCTCCTCCTCCGCTTCGGAATCGTTTCCACGTTAGTTCCAATTTTGTTCCATGTCAACGCTTCCCGAAAGGAACCGGCAGTGAACTCCCTTGCCTTGGTTGGAACAAGCCAGTAGGATGTTCCACATCACCGCAAGGAGTCCGCCCCTGCCCTCGAAGCGAACGCTGAGCCGGCCCACGCTTAGGGATGTCGCCGAACACGCTGGAGTGGGGATCGCCACGGCCTCTCGAGCGCTTAACGACGGGTCGATAAGCGAGACCTTGCGCCAGCGCGTGACGGCTGCTGCAGAGGACCTCGGCTACCAGCCTCACCGGCTCGCGCTGGGTCTCCGCACTGGCGGGACCAAGACCGTTGGCTTCGTTGTGTCAGACGTTGCCAACCCGGTACTCGGTCGCACGGCGCAGGGCGCGGTCAGCTACTTGGACGCCGCCGGCTACGCCATGATGCTGGCGGTATCGGACGGATACGTGGAACGCGAGCGATCGCTCATCCGAATGATGTATGAGCGGCGAGCGGACGGTTTGATCCTGTCCTGCTCCGACGAGACCGATCCGCGCCTAGCCGCTGTCGTCAGTCAACTCGACATCCCCGTCGTCTTGCTCGATCGTGAGCTGCCGGTGCCCAGGGTCCACCGTCTCCTCGTGAATCACAGGCAGGGAGTCATGCAGGCTGTCGAGCATCTCGTCAGGCTTGGTCATCGCCGTGTCGCATATATCGGCGGCCCCTCCGTGGTCCGGCCCTGCCGTGAACGGTACGACGCCTACCGAGCGGCTGCGGCGCTGCATGGGATCTGGGATGAGCGGCTTGTAACCTTAGGCCCCTTGACCGCTCAAACGGGGAGGGAGGCCACGATCAATCTGGTGACTGCTTCACCGCCGCCGACGGCCCTCATCGTGGCCGACAATCGGCGCGCAATCGGCGCCTTGAGGGCGATACATGACCGCGGCCTCGAGATTCCCCGTGACCTGTCATTGGTGGCGCTCAGTGGGGACGTCGACGCATTGGCGCTTCACAACCCTCCGATCACGATAGTCGATCGTCCGCTGGAGGAGATCGGGATGGAGGCAGCCAAGCTGCTACTTGCTTCCCTGGCTCCGGTCGATTCGATCGACCGCCCGGTAACTCGCACGTTTGACGGCCCCTTCGTGGCACGCGGATCCACGGCCTCACCGAGTCCCAGTACTGGCTGACCGCTCTCGCATTCAGTTGACTTCACATCTTCCTCACCGGTTCGGCTTGGTCGCCTTTTCCTGTGTTCCGGCGTGGGTTTGCAGGATCATCTCCACTTTCTCTTCGTTATCTGACGGTCGATCTGTCCGGGCAGGCAGCACGCCGTACGACGGGCTCCACTACCGGGGCGACTTTGAGGTCCCCATCAAGCCGTTCGTCGACCGGGTGCTCGCCCGCCTGTAGGTCGATCCTCAACGGCCCGCCGTTTTCGGACAGAGCAGGGGAGGCTAATCGACCAGATCCTGGCCGCCGGATGCGCCAAGCGACTGGCCGACGCCGCCGATCCCATGCGGGTGCTGGTTCGCCACACTGCTAAGTGCCATGGCGGCCTCGAAAGAGCTCTGCGCCGCAGTCGGGGCGTCACGGGCCAGCCGACCGCCTGAACCGCTCCAAGAGCTCGGGCCGTCTCGCCAGACGGCGTGGGGTGTTATCAGGCCTGAGGGGTGTTATGTGGCTTGGCACCGGTGTCCGGCCTCCAGACCAGCGTCCCCGCACGCTGAGGGGGTGTCATTTGGCCTGATCGAATTCAAAACGGTGGTGGGCCGCGGTGGACTCGAACCACCTACCTCCGCGTTAGCAAGGCCTGAGCGGTGTGCTCCGAATCTGGCACCCCCCACCGGTATGCCTGGGTGTTATGTGGCCTGACATCGAGCCCGCTTCTCCGCTGCGCGGCTGGCGACATCTTAATCCTCATGGGCCCCCCTTTTCGAGGCCCTGCGGCCGCCTAGGAGCATAGACGAACGTCGATGGATTTACCTCGCACGGCAGGGAAGGGACGTCCAAGTGGGGCAAGGCGACCGTCGACCTGGAGGCCCATCGGCAGACCACTCTGAATAAGCTGGCGTGGGAGACTCAGAACTCCAAGGCTGCCGGGCAGCA
>JALZAW010000289.1 GCA_030948155.1 Candidatus Dormiibacterota bacterium
CCTCTGCCCGAGAACCTGGCGGTCTCCTGCAGCTGGCCCAGCGGCAACCCGCGGACTGTGATCGGCGAGTGCTGGGTGGCGGAGGCCTCCAGCCGCGGCTATGTCGAGGTGTTCATCAGCCCGGTGTTGGACCAGGTCGCGGGTGTCCAGGGCGTCCTGGTCACCCTACGCCACGAGCTGGTACACGCGGCCGGCCGGCGCGGGCACGGTAAGGACTTCAGAGCTCTCGCGATGGAGCTAGGGCTGACTGGTCCGATGACGGCGACCGTGGCCAGCCCGGAGCTCCTGGACTTCATCAACTGGACGCTGCTGCCGCAGCTGGGCCAGTACCCGCACGGCGCCATCACCGACGGTGGCGAGATCCTGGTCCCGCCCAAGCCGGTCATCCTGCGCCCCGACGACCGGCCCAAGAAGCAGTCCACCCGGCTGCTGAAGGCGGAGTGCCCGGACTGCGGCTACACGATCAGGCTGACCAAGAAGTGGGCGGACCTGGGGCTGCCCACATGTCCGACCGACGGGGCCTCCCTGGCGCTTGACGGTGCCGGCGAGGGTGTTCACTTACTCGCCCTGGCCGCGGTGCGACTGACCTGACCCACCTTTCCCGACCACGGGCCAACCGAGAGGGCCAACCGAGAGGCGGGGCGCCAACCCTCGCCTCTCGACACGTTTTGGCCGGCCGACTGGGTATGAGGCAGCGCGTTTAAACGGAGTCAGGCGAAGAGGGCGGAGGCAGGTTCGCGCGTCGGGGAGCGACCTCGAGAATCGCACGGGGCAGGCAGCGACCTAGGCGGTAGGCGGACCGCTTGCCTGTGTCTGGATGCGGCTGGCTGCCATGGATGCCAGTACTCCCCCGACGGCCTCCGGGCCGGTCCAAAACTCCTCTTGCGGAAAGTCGACCGTGACTTGGTCCCAACCACGCCCCTGCCAGCCATAAACGAGCGAGGCGTGGTACGACATCCGTCCCTGAGCATCAGAACCGCCTAGCTCTTCGACGACGAGTCGATTGAGCTCGGCGGGCGCTGACCACGCTGCCACGACGGCGCGCGCTACCTTCGTGATTGCCTCAATATCGCGCTCCTGACGAGCCACCAGCTCCGGACTCTGTCGGAACTTGGGGTCAGGCGAGACAGTGGTCTCCTGCCGCGTGAAGTTATATCCACCCACGGGGGGCCAGTTACCTCCGGTCATTGCTCTACCCCTAAAAGTCCGCTCGCCCAGCAGTCGCTAGACGACCCCGGTGGCATTCTACCCGAGGGCTATTCTGACTCACGATAACGACCAATGGCGGAGGTCAGCGAGCACCTGCTCGAGCTGAACGAACCAGAGCAGCTCCACGCGGCGTCCAGGCTCAGGCGGGCTCAGCAAACGCCAGGTTCGGAGATGGGGACTGCCGCTAGCTCGAGGACCGATGGCCTATTCGCGTAGCCACTGTGCGTCCCCCGAATCGCCCGTCTGCTCAACGAGGTCGGCCAGGTTGTTCAAGCTGGCGGCGGTGTCCGGATGGTCGGGTCCTAGCACCCGCTCTCTGATCGCCAGAGCCCGCTCAAAGAGGGGCCGCGCGGCGGCCGGCTCGCCCTGAGTCTGAAGTAGGCTGGCCAGGTCGTTGAGGCTGCTGGCGGTGGAGGGGTGGTCGGCACCCAGGACCCGTTGGCGGATGTCCAGGGCGCGCTCATAGAGCGGCCGGGCGGAGGCCAAGTCACCCTGATCCCACAGCACCGCGGCGAGGTTGTGGAGGCTGGTGGCGGTGTCGGGGTGGTCCGGACCCAGCACCCGCTCGCGGATGTCCAGGGCGCGCTCGTAGAGCTGCCGTGCGGTGGCCAGCTCACCCTGGCCCCGGAGCAGCGCGGCCAGGTTGTTGAGGCTCTTGGCGGTGGAGGGGTGGTCGGCACCCAGCACCCGCTCGCGGATGTCTAGAGCGCGCTCGTGGAGGGACCGGGCGGTGGCCAGCTCACCCTGGTCATGGAGGAGCGCGGCCAGGTTGTTGAGACTGGTGGCGGTGTCGGGGTGGTCGGCACCCAGCACCTGCTCGGAGATGTCTAGGACGCGCTCGTACAAGGGTCGGGCGAGCGCGTACTGACCCCGCCCTTGTAAGTAGCGGGCGACCATATCCATAAGCAACGTGCGCAGCTCCGGTTCCTCATCCCCTAGACGCCGGATCACCACCTGTGCGTGTGGGAGTAGCCGACCGCATAGCGGCCATCGCTCCGGATGATCCTCCGCCTCGTCAGGGAACGCAGAGGCAAGCACTCTCAGCGAAGTGTTCTGCCACTGCTCACGCTGCCCAGCGTCTAGCGACTCTCGAACCACCCACTGGACCAGCCGATGCACGCGAAGACCGTCCTGTTGGCGCTCCAACAGTGAGTAGTCACGCAGGGCGCCGATCGCCTTATCGAAGCTGATCTCATCCTCCACGGTCGCACGTAAGCGGTCCGGCAGCTCGCCTGCCGCCGCCTGGAGGATGGCGATAGGGATGTCGTCGGGGGCCAGGAAAGCACAGAGGCGTAACAGGTCAGCGGCCGCTTGTTGCTCTTGCTCGAGGCGCTCAAAGGAGAGCTCCCAGGTCGTGGCCACTGGCAGTGGGTAGTCCTCCGGCTTTCCTTCGCGGAGCAGTTCCGCCATGCGGACCTGGAGAAGCTCTGCGTAGTTGCCAGGGCTGTGCCAGTGGTTCTCGATGAGATAGGCACCCGCCTGCTCTAAGGCCAATGGCAAGCTTCCGACCGTCTCGGCAATCGCAGCGGCGCCCGCAGTGTCAGCCTGGCCGGTGCGGGTGCACAGAAAGCTGATGGCAACCTCGAGGGGCAGCGGCGTCAGGCCTAACCGAGCCGCCCCGAGCGCGGTGCGCGAGGTGATGACAAAGTGGCCTGGCAGACCAGGCGGGAGCCAGTGCCTCATCGTCTCCACGACCGGCCGGTCAAGGCTGTCGGCCACCAGTAGCCAGCGATTGTGCTCTCGTAACCAATGCAATACGGCCTCAATCTGCAGCTCCTGCTCGGGGAGCTCACGCTCCGGCAGGCGCAGGCGCCAGGCGAGGCTGGCAAGGTCGCCGATCAGGCTTGTGGCCTGATCGGCACGCAGCCAGAAGCAGCCGTCAGGGTAGTCGGCGCGGTGCTGGTCGAGGTAACAGATGGCGAGCTGTGTCTTGCCCACCCCACCCAAACCGTGAATGACGACCCGCCGACTCCGCTGGAGCTGCGCCCAAAGTTCAGCCAACTCGGCTTCACGATCAGTGAAATGCTCGATCAGATCGGGCGGGATCCCCGCTCTCGGCTCTGGAGGAAGGGCTCGGGCTGCTGGAGCGCTCCCCAGGCTGACGTTGATGTCGCGACCGGCACGAAGGTCGTCTAGGTCAACTAAGGCTCGTTGAGAAGGATCACCGGTCCGATCCGGGGCAGCCCCGGCTGCCCTCAGGGGTTTGGGTCCGGCCCTCCGTAAGCGCCACGAATGCTGACGCCGCCCCTGGTCTCCCAGTCCCGGCCGCGTACGCCACTCGTCCCTCCGCTCGCATCCTCGATGCTGATGAACCTCGGCCCTCACGTGCTCGAGATCAACGCCAGCGCTAGTGGCCGCCTGCGGGGCCTCGCGCTCGATAACCTCGACTAGGGCACGCGCCAGCTGTAGCAGCTCGGGGTCTCGGTCCGCGCCGGCTTCCTCTAGGTCCTCGGCCAACGAGGCCTGCTTGGCTTGAGATGACGGGCGCTCCTCAAGCGATCCCACGTCGATCTTCGGGAAGCGTGCGCGTAGCCCCGACTTGAGGGCTTCGTAACCGTCCCTGACGGCCTGGGTGGCGACCCCGGTAAGCCCGGCCGCCGCACCTGTGGCTATGGCAGCCGTGATGGGGTCGATGGCGGTGCTGGGATCCATGTGCTCGGTTTCTTCCTCCTGCCGCAAGTTGCAGCCCGAGCATAACGGCAAGTCTCTCGGAGGCTGAGAGGTTGGCCCTCGCCAAGCGGTACTGGCGTGTGATGGAGACGGGATTTCCAGAGTCTTGGCTAGAGCTTGGAAAAGGCCATCCTGACTCACGATAATGTCAAATTATCGTGAGCTAGAACTGCTACCCTG
>JALZAW010000290.1 GCA_030948155.1 Candidatus Dormiibacterota bacterium
ACGCAGGCGGTACCAGAGCCGCCATTCGGTCCTGGACATCTCTCGCCGCAGCTGCTGGGCGGGCTGATCCCGAGCAGCCCGCTCGGAACGGGTTTGACGAGCCATGACGAAAGCTCTCACAGCGTTCAGCGGCCGCAAGTCAGGCCCTGAATCCCCCCTCCTACACCTCCCCCCGCGCCGCGGGCGGAGGACGTATGACTTCCTCGGCATCTCAGGATCTCGGGGAACGGACAAGCTAGGCCGCCGCGTCGTCTCAGGCGCCGTGGTTAGAGTGACATCAGTCTGATGGCAGCACACCGCCATACGCCGGCGCAGCTCTGTGGCGCGGCCCGGCAGCGCTCCTGGCTGGGGCATCTGGGCTGGCCTGCCGAATTCGAGCTGATTTCAACCCTGCCTCGCCGTCAGCGCCGTTGCACTCAGCTCGGCTGACCAGCCGACGCTGTGGCTCCAACGGTACGCGTGCTTCGGGGCGTCACTTGACCGCTTTGACCGCTCGAGGTACCTGCAACTGCGTTGACGGCGCCGATCAACAGCCGCGCCATCTCGGCATCGCGAAGGCCGTTATCGGCGAGCATCTCCCAGGTGCGGAAATCGAGCGCCATCCGGATCAGAGCGCGGCCAGGCTTGCCTGACGTGAGCGATTGCGCAATGGCGTCGGCTACGGCGTCGAGCCGGGCGTCGGCTGTACTGCGCATGAGTGCGTCAAGATCGGGAAGCAGCCGCCGGTCGCGGTACACGTGGCGTTCCATGGCCTCATTAGCTCGATACCAGCGGTAGAGCTGCCTCACCGCTCGCTGAAGGCAGTCAATGGCGTCTTCACCCGCCCCCGGCAGCCTGAGGCTGGGGGGCGGGTTCTGGCTCAGGAAGAGGTGCTGGCACGCGGCGAACAGGTCGGAAGACCGAGGAAAGGTGTTGTAGACGGTCAGGCGCTGCACACCCGCGCGCCGCGCGATGTCGGCGATGCTCGTGCGCGCGGGGCCGACTTCTCGGTGCAGTTGTTCCGTTGCTGCCACGATCCGCTCGCGCGTCTGCCGCTGACGCTCCGCTCGAACCCTGAGCTGATACTTCTTTCGAGGATGGCTTGACACCGTGCTCACTGAGATGTTACTCTCACCTCGAATCGCTAAGCGGACTGTTCATCGATCAGGAGGACGCGGATGGAGACCACGAACACGCCGAAGATCGTCGTCGCCGGCCAGGGCCGGCAAGGCTGGCTCGGAGGTTTCGGCATCCGGTTCGTGATCCCGGGCTCGGATTCGGCAAATGGATTCTCGCTCGTCGAGCATCCGCTCAAGCCACGCGCGCTGGCGGCGCCGATGCACCGCCACAGCCGTGAAGATGAGTTCAGCTATGTTCTGCGAGGCCGTATCGGAGCTTTGCTCGGCGAGGAAGTTGTGTTCGGCAACCCGGGTGACCTGATCCACAAACCGCGCGGCCAGTGGCACACGTTTTGGAACGCCGGAGACGAGGACGCAAGCCTGCTGGAAATCATCTCGCCGGCAGGGTTCGAGAAGTACTTCGAGGAACTCATCGAACTGTTCCCGGACGGCAAGCCGCAGCCCGACAAGATCGGTGCCATCGCACAACGGTACGGGCTGGAGCTGGATCCCTCGACCATCCCGTCGCTCTGTGCGGAACATCGACTCAGCTTCGGGTAAGTTCTCACTGCCAGCGTGCTTCGCTCTGTGGCAGCTGGGGAACGGCAGTCGACATTCAGAAGTGGACCAGATCCCGGCTCTGGCTGAACCACCCTTCGCCGGCAACGCAGCAGCAGTTCCCCGCGACCAACAAGCCAGGGAGTAAGGCCAGCCGAGCGGCCAGGCTTCTCGTCTCCCCGAATGGGCCGGCAGGCGGCGCTTGCCCTACCCTACAGCGATGCTGCTCGAAGGAAAGAAACTGCTGATCACAGGCGTGCTCGATCGCAAGAGCATAGCTTTCGCCATCGCTGACGAGGCGCAGAAGGCGGGGGCCGAGATCGTCCTCACCAGTTTCGGCCGCGTGGCCAACATCACCCGGATGATGGCTAAACGATTGCCACAAGCGGCCGATGTATTGGAGCTCGACGCCACCAAGCAGGAGGATGCAGAGGCCGCGGGCGAGGAGCTGAAACGGCGGTGGGGGCGGCTGGACGGTTGGGTTCACTCAATCGCCTTCGCCCCTGACGACGCGCTCGGCGGCAATTTCCTGCGGACGCCCTGGGAGAGTGCTGCCACCGCTTACCGGGTTAGCGCTTTCTCGCTGAAGACGATAGCGGCAGGACTGCTCCCGGCCATGCAGGAGCGGGGCGGGTCGATCGTCGCTCTCGACTTCGACAACTCGGTGATGGCCTGGCCATCCTACGACTGGATGGGCGTCAGTAAAGCCGCGTTGGCGGCGGTGGTCCGCTACCTGGCTCGCGACCTGGGGCGTTACAGAATTCGCGTCAACGCAGTTGCCTCAGGACCGGTTCGCACCATCGCGGCCAAAGGTGTCCCCGGCTTTGATCAGGTCGAGGAGACGTGGGCCAGGCGGGCGCCGCTGGGCTGGGACACACGCGACCCCAGGCCGGTGGGCAAGAGCGTCTGCGCGCTGCTCAGCGATTACCTGCCGATGACCACGGGGGAGGTCCTCCATGTCGACGGCGGCCACCATGCGAGCGGCGCCGAGCTGATCAGCGCCGGCAAGTAGTCGCCGTGCAGGCGCCCGACCCACCTGGCACAACATACTGGGTGGCCCCTGCGCAGCGCCCCCCGGTGGTGCTACACTCCCCCCAAATCTCTCACTGGAGGTCCGCTTGCGGGAGTGTCTCTTGATCTACGTGGATGCTGCTCTCGACCGAAATGGCCGGGCCGGATGTGGCCTGGCAGTTTTTTTTCGCGGCCGTTTGCTCTATGCCGAGTCTTTCGGTTTGGACCACACCGGCGGCTCGGCCCAGCTGGAGGCCCACGTTTGCGCCGGCGCGCTCGATCTGGCGGCGGCCCGTTGGCCGGCCTATCGCGTGGTTGTTCGCACCGACTGCGCGCCAGTGGTTCGCAGCCGGTCTCAAGCCAGCGAAACATTCCGACTGGCCGTCAACGAGGTACGTGAACGCGTTCGTCACCGGCATCGGGTGGTACGTTATGTGAGCCGGCGTGCCAACCCGGCCCACGAACTTGCCCGCGAGGGACTGCGGAGCATGAGCAAGCACAATCTCTCACTGGCAGCGTGATCCGGGTTATATTGACTTTTCCAACCACCGCGAAAAAAGTGTCTGAAGGAGAAGTTTGAGTGTCTGAACAAGAAGTCATGGCAACTGCGCCGCGTCGGCGAGGCCGCCCGCCAGGCAGCAAGAATCGCACCACTGGTGGCACCGCCACACGCGCTGGAAGTCGCAGTCGCGGTACGCGCAGCAAGGGGCCGGAACTCGTCGAGACTTTGAACACCATGGTCAACGACCTGATCAAGGAGAACCGCAGCCTGAAGCGCCAACTCGAGAAGGCCAGCCAGGGTGGCGGCACGGCGGCCGCCTCCATCGAAAAGGGTCTTCGCAACCTTCAGCGGCGCGTGGAGCGCGCCTTCACTGCCAGCCCCACTACTCGGCGTCGGCGGACCACTGGTGCTGCCGCCGCGACGCGCCGACGTCGCTCGAAGAGGAGCCCAACCGAAGGCTAGCGATTGAAGCTGGGCAGCGGGAAGGGTGCTGAAGCGCCGGCCCCGCTGCCAGTGCCCCGCTTTCGAAGTTTGTCGGCATTTTGCGGCTCCGGACGAGGATGCGCGCGTCATGGGGCCCGGGCCGCCGTCGACCCGTATCCACAATGCGTTCCTCCTAGTTTCACCCATCCCTTCGCCTCCTCGCCCGGACCGGCAGCCTCAGTGCTACCTGCCACAATCTGCTCGACCAACTTCGGAAGCAGGCCGCTTGTTTTCGATCACGTCCAGATAGCGGTCGGGGACCTGGAGGCCACGGCCGCCAGGTTTCTCGCCGACCACGGGTTGCGGTCCTCGGCCGGAGGCCATCACCCGGGCCGAGGGACCGCCAACCGGATTATCCCGCTCGGCGAGTGCTATTTGGAGCTGATAACCATCGC
>JALZAW010000291.1 GCA_030948155.1 Candidatus Dormiibacterota bacterium
GCTCTCCGGCACGATCGCGGATCTGGAGGCTGCCGGACTCAACCTCTCGCTCACCGACCACCGCCAGGTAGGGCAGGCGCCGGTTCCGGCCCTCGGCAATCTTCTTGCCCACCCTTTCCGGCCGGGCGTCGACCTCCACCCGCAGGTGCTCCCGGCGCAGCCGCTCAGCTACCTGCTGCGCGTACTGAACGTGGGCGTCGGTTATGGGCAGGACCCCGACCTGGACCGGCGCCAGCCAGGTTGGGAAAGCCCCCGCGTAGTGCTCGATCAGGTAGGCCATGAAGCGCTCGAGTGCGCCCAGGGCCCCCCGATGGACCATGATCGGCGTCTGCCGGGAGCCATCGGCGGCGGCGTACTCCAGGCCGAAGCGAAGCGGCAGCTGGAAATCCACTTGGACTGTGTTGTTGGTGAACTCTCGACGCTGCGCATCCAGGATCTGGAAGTCGAGCTTCGGCCCGTAGAACGCGGCCTCGCCGCGCCCCACCTCGTAGCGCTCGCCGCTGGCGTCCAAGGCTTCCGCCAGCGCCGACTCGGCGTGGCGCCACTGTTCGTCAGCCCCCACCCACTTCGCCGCCTGCTCGTCGCGGATTGAGAGCCTGTAGCGATGGATCTGCACGCCCAGCGTCCGCATGAAGTACTGGGCCAGCTCGATGGCGCCACGGAGCTCCTCCTGCAGCTGGTCGGGCGTGCAGAAGATGTGAGCGTCGTTCAGCGCGATGGAGCGCACCCGGATCATGCCCATCAGTTCGCCCGACTTCTCCCAGCGGTACATGTTGCCGATTTCAGCGATCCGCAGCGGCAGGTCGCGATAGCTACGGGGCTCAGCCTCATAGACGAGGATGTGATGAGGACAGTTCATCGGCCGCAGCTCCAGCTCGTCGCCCTCGGGAGTCCGCATGGGGGGGAACATGGTTTCCTGGAACTTCTGATAGTGGCCACTCTGGCGGAAGAGGTCGAGCTTGGCGACCACAGGAGTGACGACGTGCTGGTAGCCAAGGGCCAGCTCCTCGTCCACTATCCAGCGTTCCAGCTCGCGCCGAACTGTCGCGCCGTGAGGCAGCCAGATAACCATGCCCTGACCCGTCCGTTCGTCGAGCCGGAACAGCTTCAGTTGCGGGCCGAGCCGCTTGTGATCGCGCCTTTCCGCCTCAGCCAAGACCGCCATGTGATCGTCAAGTGACTGGCGGTCCGGCCAGGCGGTGCCGTAGATCCGAGTCAGCTGGGCGTTCTTCTCGTCCGCTCGCCAGTAGGCGCCGGAAATCTTGGTCAGCTTGAAGTTGGCCAGGCTCCGCGAGGAGTCGACGTGAGGTCCCCGGCAGAGGTCGAAAAACTCGCCGGTTTGATAGCAGCTGACCTCCTGCTCGGCCGCCGCCTCCTGCTCCAGGATCTCGAGTTTGAAATCCTGGCCGAGCGCCCGGAATCGCTCGATCGCCCGCTCGCGGCTGAGCACCACCTGCTCGTAGGGCAGGTTGCGCCGAACCAGCTCCCCCATCTTCTTCTCGATCCGGCGGAGGTCGGCCTCGCCGACCGGCTCCGGAAGCAGAAAGTCATAGTAGAAGCCGTTCTCGACGGGAGGACCTATCGCGTACTTGGTCCCTGGCCAGAGCTGGGTGACGGCAGCCGCCAGCAGATGCGCTGTCGAGTGGCGCAGCACATAGAGCGGCTCGGAGCGGGACACTAATTCTTCGGCGGCACTGGCCAACTGGACTCCGAGGATAAGGAACGGGGCCGCCGCGGTAGCCAGGGGACGTTCAGAAGCGCATGCGGGCCTTCAGGCCGGAGGGATTTGGCGGTGGGGCGGCCCTGTCGCAGGCGGTCGTGGCGGCTTGGTGGTGGCGAAGACGCGCCGAGCGTAGCCGGCGCTGATCACACCGGCAGCCGCCAATAGCACGCCGAGTGAGCCAATCACCCGATCGGGTCCCAAAACGTCAGACAGCACCGCGCCCAGCAGCACAGGGACGGCGCTTACGCCGTTCACCACCATGAAGAGCAGTGCGAAGACGCGGCCGCGGACGCTCTCGTCGGTGCCCTCCATCAGCGCGCTGAGCGCCGGGATCATGAGCGCTCCGAACTCCAGCCCGAGCAGCAGGCTGGCAGTGGCGCCAAAAGCGCGGGTGAGCGGCTGCAGCTCGACGAAGTTGCGCAAGACGGCAGGCAAGAGTGCCAACCCGAGCAGGGTGACGCCGGTGGCCATCAACGCCGCCAGCAGGAGCCGAGCTCGGTTCCAGCCCCGGCCGAGCTGGCCCAGGGTGGCCGCGCTGAGCAAGGTACCGATGGTGGCCGGCACCACTATCAGATAAGTGTCCTGCTCGGCCACACCCAGCACGCGCGTGACGTAGCCCGGCGCCAGCGCGAACATCATGAACATGACGAGGACTGCCAGGGCCAGCTCGGCGAAGGCCAGCAGCAGCACCGGTGAGTTGGTCAGGACGGCCATCCCTTCGCGCAGCTCGAGCGCCAACTGCTTGAAGGGGTGTCGCTCGCCTGCGTGCTGGAGCCGCTCCGGACTGGGAATGCGCGCCCACGCGATCAAGGCACCGGCCGCCAGGAAGAGCGCTGTCGCTATCCAGTAGGGGGCATAGATCTCGACCCGGGAAACGATCGGCGCCAGTGGCGCTCCCAGCACCAGGGTGATGACCATGGTGCCCAGCACCATGGAGTTGGCGGTGATGAGCGCCTCCTTCGAAATCACAGTCGGGATGGCGGCCGCCTCGGCGGGGCTGAAGAGCTGGCCGACGGCGGAGAAGGCAAAGGTCAGCACCAGCAGATGCACGTACTCGCCGCGCAGGGCCGGGACGAGGCTGGCTGCCGGGATCAGCGCTATCAGAACTGCCCTTACGAGATTGGTCCAGACCATCAAGACCTTGCGGTTGTGGCGGTCGGCGAAGACTCCCGCCAGTGGAGCGATGGCCACCGCTGGCAGCGTGTAGGCGAGCAGAGTGATGGCCACCCCCGTGTTGGCGCCGGAGACCCTGTAGGCAAGGATGATGAGCGAGAACATCAGGAACTTGTCAGCCAGCTGGGCGGCGATCTGGGCGAACCAGATCAGGCGAAAGTCGCGCTGGCCCAATACGTAGCGAAAGCCACTGCGAGCACCCGGCGGCGGCGGGGAATCCGTCAACTTGGCTGAAGCTTAGGCGACGAGAAGGCTTCGTGCAGAGCTTCCCACTCTGCCAGCCGGAGCGTTTCCGGCCGCCGGGTGGGCTCGATTCCGAGAGATCGCAGCCGCTCCGCCACTGTTGCGGCCGGCAGGCCGCTCAGCCTGGCGACGCTCCCCTGCAGCTGCTTGCGGCGGTACTGGAAGAGCGAGGCGGCGAACCTGAAGAACTGCGCCGGATCCGTTACGTGAAGGGCTGGCTGAGGCAGCACTTCCAGCACCACTAGGGCGGAGTGGACCTTCGGCTCCGGCCGAAAGGCAGCAGGCGGCAGTGTGAAGGCGAGCCGGGGCCGGCTGAAGGCATGGACCACCACTGTGGAAAGACTCCACCCGTCCTTACCACACCAGCGCTGAGCCACCTCGCGCTGTACCACAAGGCTCAAGCGCTTCGGCCGCGGCTCCGGCTCCAGCAGCCGGCGGAGGAGGGCACCGCTCAGGTAGTAGGGAATGTTGCCCACCACGACTTCGCCTCCTAAAGGAAAGAGCCGGCCCAGGTCAAGCTCGAGGATGTCAGCGGCGAGGATCTCGGCGGCTGGCGCGGCCGCCTTGAGGCGGACCAGGAGGCGTTGATCGATCTCGACGGCGACCACCCGGCGGGCGAGGCGCACCAGATCCGCAGTCAGAGTGCCTGGGCCGGCTCCGATCTCCAGCACCTCGTCTTCCGGCTGGATGCCGGCCACCTCGATCACCCTCTGTAGCAGCTCGGGATCGACCAGCCAGTTCTGGCCCAGGCTCTTCCGTGCCCGGGGCCCGGACTCGTCAGTCAGTTGGCCACCCCTGGCTTTGACGCCCTCAGCTTGGGAAACAGCGCCTCGGCGTTCGCACGTTCCAGCCGGGCGAGCTCGGCCACTTCGAGACCGCGCAGGCCTGCCAACACCACTGCTGTGT
>JALZAW010000292.1 GCA_030948155.1 Candidatus Dormiibacterota bacterium
CCTTGAGGCTCAGGTTGGTGCGGCCCTGGGGGTCTGGAAAGATGCGTAGCTGAGCCACCTTGGTTGCCATCCGCTCGATGGTCGCCGGGGAATCGTCGGCGCCAGCGCCGGCAAGAACCACCACGCCGCGCCCGATCTGATTCTTGCGCGTTGACCCGTCGGTGTCTGACCAGGAGACGGCGGCGGAGAGCACGCGCTGGATGATGACTCTCATGCCTGGCTCGCTCCGGCCGGAGTCAACCAACTACCTCGAGGAGGTCCGGCGCAGCGGTCTCCTGGAACTGCGAGGCCGCCCGGGCGAGGCTGATCTTCACAACCACTATTGCCTCCCCCTGAGGCCTCCGAATACGATCTCTCCCCAACCCCCTGGGTGGGGGGTATGGGAGGTGGGGTGCTTAACCTGGCCCTGACTTCTTTGCTCGGCGGGCTCACTGCGGCCGGGCGGGAACCGGGGTGTTGAGCCACAGCGCCAGATCGGCGAAGACCTCTTCCGAGCCGTAGTCGTTGAACGGCTCATGGAAGCGCCCGGGATAGCGCCGCACCACCTGGCCGCAGCTGGCAGCCGCGTTGAACGCTTCGGCCCCGTTCGCGTCGATGAGGCGATCGTCGCCCGAAAGGATGAGCAGGAAGGGTTGTTTCAATTCGCTGGCGCGGCCCAGAGTGTCGGCGCAAGCGGCACGCCATTCCGTGTAGAGCCGGGCTGAGATGCGGTCATGCGTCAGAGGATCCTCCGCATAGAGCCGCATCTGCTCAGGGTCCCGCGAGATCACCTCCGGCTCGACCTCATTCGACATGGTCAGGCGCGGTACGAGCCGACTGGCCGCGGCGGCCAGTCTCAGCTTCCAAGCCGGGACCCTCACCTTGGGCAGGAAAGCCGGGTTGGAGAGGACGAAGCGCCGCGCTTGGACGTCTTCCCGCAGCACCGCGCTGGCGACCAGCACGCCACCAAAGGAGTGGCCAAGAGGCACAACTTCGCAGTTCCCCGCACGCTCCCTCGCCAAGGCGAGGAAGTCCGCGCAGTCGTCGATCCAGTCGGACCAGGCCTTCAGATGACCCCGCCTGCCCGCGCTCCGGCCCATGCCTCGCAGGTCCACGGCATAGCAGGAGATGCCACGGCGGTTCAGCGCCCGTCCCAGCCGGGAGTAGCGACCCGAGTGCTCCCCCAGGCCATGCGCGACCGCCACGGCGAAGCGTGGCTGCGTGACTGTCCACGCCCGCCAAAACAGCGAAGTGCCGTCCCGGCCGCGAAGCCACCCCTCCTCTTCAGCCTGAGCGGCCAAGGTGGCCCAGCGCCCGCAGAATCTTCAGAGCTTCCTGCTCCGCCTCCAGCAGCGTTGGTGCATAGGCTCTGAGCCCACAGAGCGCGTAGCCCCACTGCTCAGGCCGCGAAGCCTGGATGGCGCCCTCGCGATGGGCCGGCGGATAGAAGTGGATCGATTGGCCGTCCACCCGCTTGATCACCGGGCGCCTGGCGAGGAGGTCTTCGAGCTGGTCGCCAGACGGCAGCAGGCCATGCCGGAAATCCAGATAGCGCAGCTTCGTAAAAGGATTGTCCTCGTCCCGCACCGTCACGCGCAGGCCGAAGTTGGCGCTGAGATCCCGCAGGAAGAGCATGAGAACGAGCACGTCAGTCTCATCGCCACCCGACTTCAGAAAACCGGCAGCGGTGACATCCTCGCCCTCAGCTGCCCGGACATGGCGCAGGAATTCCATCTCGAACAGTCCTGTCGAACGATCACTGGCCAACCAGGGAGGCTCACCCCGCCAGGGACGCTGCGCGGCGAGCGTCTTGAAGCTGGTCAGAACTGACTCCTGCGGATCGCCCGAGAGCCGGTGAAACCGGTGATGGACAACCCTGGGCATGCCCGAAATGCTACCTGCGCCCAGATGCCGCGCCGCCGGCTCGACAAGTCCTCCGGCTTGCAGCACTGACCCTCAGATCCACGGCAGTCGACTAGCATCCCTGTCCTGAGCTGCCCCTGCTGTGCCGACGCGGGCCGGCGGACACGCCGGTTGAGATTGCATGCGAGAGCATGTCCGCTTCGGCGTTGGGCGCCTTTAAGCAATCGGCGGCCCGGCCCGGGCAGCTGCCATCGCCGCCGCCTGCCAGGGTGGCGCCTGGACCGCTAGCGGCAGCCGGTGGGGACCTGCGGCGAGCAGGAATTCCCCCCGCCGGCAGGTCTCCAGCGCTGAGCGCTGGGCCTCGCTCAGACTGAACGCAGCCTGGATCTTGTGGGCTTCGGCCGGTCGTTGGGCGCCGAAAAACATCAGCGCCGGGTTGGTGGCCACCACCCGACCCGCCTCGCTGCTGAACAGGTCGCCCGGGTTCTGGGTGGCAAAGATCAGAGAGCCGTTGTACTTGCGGATCCTTCGGGCGAGCGCCACGACGAACTGCCGGATCGTTGCATCCTCGAACAGCAGGCCCAGCTCATCGATGACGAGAAGCCGCCGACGGTCTCGCTTCTTGATCCGCGCCCAGAGCGCCTCGGCCAACAGGTAGTGGACGGGAGCGATCATCTCCTGCCTCAGCTCCCGCATGCCGAACACAATCACTGGGGCTTCCAGGTCGACGTTGGTGGGCCGGCTGAAGATCCGGCCGAGGCTGCCCTGAACCCAGCGCGCGAGCACCATGCCGGCTCGAGACTTCGGCTCCAGCAGCGCCGCCACATCTCCCAAGACCGGATCAGCTACCGTCTGGAAGGTTTGTCTGACCGCTTGCTCCAGGACCGCCCGCTCCGCCTCGTCCAGGGAGCCGCAGATCGTGGCGCAGAGGTCCACTGTGTCTGCCACGGCTGGTCCGAGCGTTGCTTCATCGCCGGTCTGACTGCCGCGCATCTCGAGGACGTTGAGGGAGTGCTGAGAGCCGAGGTTCAGAGGGATGTCAACACCGCCCAACATTCCCGCCAGCTTCCCGTACTCATGTTCGGGGTCGATGACGAAGATCTGCGCGCCGGTGTTGAGCGCAGACATCAACAGCACTGACATCAGGTATGTCTTGCCCGCGCCTGAGTGGCCGAAGACGCCGATGTTGGCGTTGGCGTAGCGGCGGTCGTCAAAGGGGTCGACCATCACTGGTTGACCTGTCGCCCGCGACCTACCCAGCACCAGTCCGTTCGGCTCGTAGAGGTCCGCATCGAACCAGGGAAACAGCGTCGTCAAGGAGGAGCTGTGCAGAAGCCGCTTGCGGGCCAAGACGTCTCGTCCCAGCGGCAGAGTGCAGAGGCGGCCGTCCAACTGGCGGAAATCGCAGGCGACGAGGCCGCAGAGGCAGGCTCGCGCCGCCGCTTGGACTCTACGGCTGGCCAGGGCCAGATCCTCCCGCGCATTCACCGTGACTGTCAGGTAGACGGACGTGTAGAAAGCCGATTCCTGGCTCGCGATCAGCTGCTCCTGCAACTGGAGGGCGGCCGGCATGGCGCCGCGCAGCGCCGGATCACCACCGCCGTCGGGCTCCTCTGAATGCGCTGCTCGCATGTTGATCAGCTGTCGTTGCAGATAGTTGATCACCCAGCTGGTCGGGAGACGCTCGGCGTGCCAGCTCAGCGAAACGCGCAGGCCGGCCGGGATGAGCCGCAACAGCCAGCCCGGCTCCAACTCGGAGCCTGGGAAGCGATCGATGAACCAGGTGCGATGCCAGCCGTTGGCATCGTGAAGCACCTGCCTCAGCTCACGACCATGAAGAGCGAAATCCGGTATGTCGCCAGCCAGCTCCTCCTCGACTCGAACACCCATCCCCCCCAACGCTCGACGCAGACCTTCAGCAGACGTTGGATCCACGACCAGCCGGACCAATCGCGCCTGCGCGTGCGGGGACCGGCGCAGGGAGGTCGCGAAAGCGAGGTCGGCCGCGCGCCGTTCCTCCACCGTCGGCAGTTCCTGCTCCTCATGCGCCTCACTTGCTGCGCCGGGACCGCCGGGGCTAGAGTCGATGACCACCTGCAGGCTGCTGTCAAGCCCGTCCAACAGGGCGCGGAATCCGCCCGCCCAGCGCAGGCGATCCTCGTGCGTGGCATCCAGGAAACCGAGGGCGGCCGTGCTCAGGGG
>JALZAW010000027.1 GCA_030948155.1 Candidatus Dormiibacterota bacterium
CGTGCACGCGCATGCCCGGCACACCCTCGTTCCAGCCGGGGATGACTGGAGTGCATTCGCCGCTGGGCTGCGCGGCCGAGCTGAGAATGGCGCAGAGCGTCTGGTTGCGGTCGAGGCTCGAGTCGAACTGCTGACCGCTGGAGAGCCAGCCTGTGTAGTTGACCCGAACCGAAGAGCCAGGTTGCACCTTGTCCCCATCGCCGATCTTGAGGTCGACGTACTGCAGGCCGTCAGGGAAGGTGATTTTCTTGCCGTTGGCTCCCATATCGAATGTGAAGGCACCAGGCGAAGGAGTGGGTGTCGCGACCTGGACGCCGGCGGTCGGCCCCGCGTTGGCGCTGGTACCCGGATCGGGATAACCGCAGGCGCTGAGGCCAAGGAGCAGCAGGAACGTGATAGCAGGGCCGAGTCGAGTCACCCTTCGATGATCTCGATGCTCTGAATCTCGTCGCCGGGCCTTATCTTCGCCAGAACCTCTTGACCGGAGCGCACGCGGCCGAAGTGGTTGTAGACGCCCGAGTCGGCCAGATGCGGCGCGTCCTCCAGCACGAAGAAGAACTGCGAGCCACTCACGCCACGCGCGCTGGAGGCCATCGCCAGTGAGCCCTGCGTCCACGCCGCCGGGTTTGTCTCGTCGGGCAATTTGTAGGGAGGCCCGCCTGTGCCGTCGCCATCAGGGTCACCGCCCTGGACCACGAAGCGAGGCACTACCCGGTGAAACGTGAGCCCGTTGTAGAAGCCGCTGCGTGCGAGGTGGACGAAGTTGTTAGCAGTGACCGGAGCGGCCTTCGGCGCCAGCTCCACCTGAACCTCACCGTGGACCGTCTGGAGGCGGGCTGTGTACGACCTCTCGCTGTCGATCGACATGGGCGGCGGGGAGGAGGACTCATTCACGACTCGGCAATGCTACCGGGCAGGCTCGCGCACGCGGGCCACCAAGACTGCCGCCAGCAGCAGGGAGGCGCCGGCCAGGCAGAGCAGACCTGTCGAGGGGCCCCAGCGGGCGGCGATGCTGCCGCCGCCGAGCGGGCCGAGAGCAAATCCAAGCGCGGTTGCGCTCGAACTGAAGCCGAAGATGCGGGCCTGAATGGAAGCGGGCACCTCCAGCCCGAGCATGGCCGAGAGCGCCGGACTCGTAGCCCCGAACATGAGGCCGAGGAAGCCGGCGCTCAGCACCATCGTCCAGGCCATGGTGCCGAGGCTGGCGAGCGCCAGCCCAGCCCCCACACCCAGCGCGGTGACTACAGCCAGGCGCCGGTAGCCGAGGCGCCGAGCAAAAGGCGCGTAGAGCACGGCTGCCGCTGCACTGCTCAAGCCCGAGATACCAAAGGCGACGCCCGTGATCGTGGCGGCGCCGCTGGGTATCACGGCGAGCAACTTCAGGACAAGCAGCGGACTGAAGCCGCTGTAAGCCGTTTGGAGAATGGCCTGACAGATGAGGAGCGCGCCGATGGCGGCCAGGGCATGGGGACCGCTCTGCCGGAGCGTGGTCAGGGCAGTCTCTGCCTTGGCCTTGCTGCGCGGGACCATAGTCTCCCTGATCAGCAGCGCAGCGCCAAGCGCGGCCAGGGCCAGCATTCCGCCGCCAACCCAGAAGACCGCCCGCAGTCCCAGCTGGCCGGCGGCGATGCCGCCCAGGAAAGGCCCCATCGCCGAGCCCACTGCAACCGCCGAGGTGAGGACCCCCAGCGCCCAGCCAACTCGAGCCCGCGGCGTTCCCGTGGCGACCAGGGCGGTCGCTGCTCCCACAGTGCCGGAGCTGGCTCCCTGCAAGAAGCGCAGCACTATGACGTCTCCCGGACCGCGGGCAAAACCGAGGAGAGTGAGGGTGACCGCCCCGCCGATCATCGCCCGGACCAGCATCGGCTTGCGACCGTAGCGGTCGGCGACGATGCCCCACAGGGGGCTGGCGACCATCAGGGCCAGGCCGGAAGCACCACCGGCCAGCCCGGAAAAGAAGGCCAGCTGGTCCTGGCGGTGGACGCCCAGATCCTTCAGATAGAGAGGTAAGAAAGGAAAGGCGAACGCGAAGCCGAGGATGGCGGTGAACTGCGCCACCCAGAGCACAGCCAGGTTACGGCGCCAGTCGGGGAGGCTTGACTCAGGTTCGGGCGGCGGGGCCGGCTGAGGGAGGGCGCTCACGCGCCAAACAGAGAGAGCCGGACCACTACTCTCTAGAATAGGCGCCGGCGTCCCAGGGCGGCTAGCTCAGCTGGGAGAGCGCTAGCTTGACATGCTAGAGGTCGGCGGTTCGATCCCGTCGCCGCCCACCATTCGAAATCTCCTAATTCCGCATATCACTTAAGAGACATGCTAGAGGTGTATCCAGCTTCGCCACCGGAGCTGTGAGGCTTGTTGCCGAATTCAGCAGGGCTCTGATCCATCGCGGATAGCCCTTCAATCAGGCCTTTCGTCTGCAGCATGCTAGTGATATGACATATGGGGTTCGTGTACTAAACAAACCGCTCTGCGCGAGCTGTTCCCGGCAGAGAGCTAGACCCCACCAGGCCGTGGAAGGTGCCGACCTAATTCGGGCCCGGCAACACCCTAGCCGACTGCGTTCAAGCACTGAAGGAAGCGGCGGACCTCGGCATTAAAGCGTGGCGCTGCCTCGACGTTGCTCAGATGTCCGACCCCCGGGATCACTACCAGCCTGGAGGTGGGAATCTGGCCATGGAGGCTCTCGGCCACAGTCAGCGGCGCCCGCACATCCTTGTCGCCATACAGAAGAAGCGTCGTCACCGCGATGTGGGCAAGGCCGTCCCGAAGATCCGCTTCAGCAAGCGCCCGGATGATCACGCTCATCCCCGCTGGATTGAAGTCCGAGATGATCGCCGCAACCTCCTCGACCACCCCCGGCGGCGCCGAGTCGGTGAGGAACCCTGGGATCCACTTGGCCACGACTTGGTCCACCGGCAGCTCGAGATCCCGCAAGCTTTGCTCCAAGCGCTGCTCGACGACGTCACGTGAAAGTGAGCCGGCCCAGCCCGCGTAGGCTGCCGCCAGCACCAGTGTCCTGGGCACCATGGGATGCCGCCGATACAGCTCGAGAGCGAGCGCTCCACCGAATGACAGCCCCACCAGGTGCGGCCGCTCCAGACCCAGTTCCCGAATGAAGCCGGCGAGACAGTCCGCATAGTCGGGCATGCGGTAGCTGTCGGGTGGATCCGATGAACGGCCGCAGCCCGGCGCATCCCAAGCCACAACATCGAACTCGTCGGCAAGCCCGTCGAGCTGAGGTCGCCATACTCGGCTGTCGCCAAAGAAGCCGTGCAGGAAGACGATGGTCGGCCCCTGCCCAGCGCGCCTGTAGGCGATACGGAGTCCACCAACGCCGATTTCGTCGAAGTCTTCATCAGGCTGGGTCTGCATCCGACGGCATCGTACGTCTGCCTTCAGGCGACGGGCTCGCGCCGGATGGAGTGGACAGTGAGATCCAAAACGCTCGGAGGTCGCAGAATGCGCCGCGGCCACTCGCAGAGCCGGATCCGCCGATCCGCGCAACTCGGCCTAGGCTACGAAATGATGGATGCGTCAGACCGGATTGCAGCCGGGTCGCACTTCCGTCTGGCGGAGCTGATGGCGGCCATCTCGCTGGCCACCGACCTGGGGATGGGTCAGCCAATGGAGCAGACGCTGCGGACCTGCCTGATCGCCGTCGGTCTAGGAGCGCGGATCGGGCTCGGTCCGCAGGAGTTGTCTGACGTCTACTACGTTGCTCTGCTTCGCTACCTTGGCTGCACAGCCGACGCTTACGAGACCGCGAAGCTGGTTGGCGGCGACGACATCGGGTTCCGTGCGGCGGTGGCGCCGGTGTATGGGGCGGCCTTCGGGGACTTCATGCGCGGCGTTGTCCCAAGGCTCGGCCAAGGCCAGGCACCCCAACGTCGGCTGGCGATCATGGCGGGCTTCATGGCCAGGGGCTCCGCGATCACCCGACAGGGCATCACAGCGCATTGCGAGGTAGGCGAGAGCCTCGCCCGCCGGATTGGGCTTGGCGAAGGCGTGCGACGAGGTCTCGCCCATGCCTTCGAGGGTTGGAATGGGCACGGTTTCCCGGCGGGCCTGGCAGGCGATCAAGTTGCCGTCTCGGCCCGCATCGTGACTCTCGCGCGCGATGCTGAGGTCCTTGCCAGTGCGTTCGGCCCGAACGAGGCGGTTTCGCTCATCCGCCACCGACGGACCGCCGGCACCTACGAACCTGCGCTGGTCGATACATTCGTAGCTCATGGCCGCGAGCTGCTTGAGCTCGTCGAAGGCTCATCGGTTTGGGAGGTAGTACTCGCTGCCGAGCCTCAACCCCACCCGTGGGTTCCCGCTGCACGGCTGGATGCTGTTCTCGAGGCCTTCGCAGACTTCGCCGACTTGAAGTCGCCGTACACGATCGGGCACTCCCGGGGCGTCGCCGACCTGGCGGGCAGAGCGGCCACCGGCGATCGCCGACAGCAGCTGCGCAGAGCCGCTCTCCTGCACGATCTCGGGCGGACGAGCGTCCCGAACGCCATCTGGGACTGGCCCGGCCCGCTCTCCCAGGGCCAATGGGAGCGGGTCCGGCTTCATCCTTACTACAGCGAGCGCATCCTCAGCCGTTGCCCGACTCTGCAGCCGCTCGCAACGCTGGCCGGGATGCACCACGAGAGGCTTGACGGTTCCGGCTACCATCGCTCCTGTCAGGCTCCCGAGATCGCGGTCGGAGCCCGAATCCTAGCCGCCGCCGACGCCTACCAGGCGATGACCCAGGAGCGCCCGCATCGCGCCGCCGTGACGCCCCATGACGCGGCGCGGCAGCTCTCCGAGGAGGCTGCCGCGGGGCGGCTCGATCGGGAAGCCGTGCATGCGATCCTGTTGGCCGCCGGGCATCCGCCGGATCGTCGGTTCCGCGAGTGGCCGGCCGATCTGACAGACCGTGAGGTCGAGGTGCTTCGCCTGCTCTGCCGTGGCAGCAGCAAGAAGCAGGTCGCTGCTGACCTGCACATCTCGCCCAGCACAGCCGACCACCACGTCCGCCACATCTATCAGAAGACGGGAGCCTCTACGCGAGCGGGTGCTGCAATCTTCGCTCTGGAGCATGGCCTGATACCGAAATAGCGCGTTCGCGCGATGCCCGCGCGCCGAGAGAGCCTGATGCTGCTGACAGACAAGGAGGTGTCTGCCATGTGGGAATGCCGGGTCAGCGTCGACATCGTTCGGCCGGTCGAAGAGGTCTTTTCGCGGCTCAGCGACCTTAGTCGACACTGCGAATTCTCGGACGGGCTGACGAGAGTCGAACAGACTACGCCAGGCGCGCCTGCCGTTGGTAGGCGGTTCAGCGCGGAGGAAACCGTGCCGGCCAGGTACGTCAGCTACTCGGAGATCACGGCCCTCGAAGAGCCTCGACTGATCGCCTGGAAGGCGTGGGTGCCCCGGGTAATGAGAACGGAGTGGGAGTTCCGCCTTACACCGCACGATGGTGGGACCAATCTGGTCCAGACGTCGCGGTGGGCAGCGGCGGGGCCGATCGGCTTAATGATGCTCAGCCTGCACCGGAGGCGCAACGTGCCCAAGGAGAACCGGCGAACCCTGGCGCGTATCAAGGAGGTCCTCGAGTCGGAGGCCGTAGCAATCGTGCCGCCCCGCAAGGATCGGGCGACCGCGTCCGTGAGGGCGGAGGTGACAAGATGACCGTTTCCGTAATCGCCCTTCCCGGCGGCATCATGCCGGCTGCTATGCGCTACGCGGCGCTGGCGTCCGCCCTCGGTGACGACGCAAAGTTGCACTTCAAGGACCTCGAGGTTTACGCAGGGGACGCAGCACCCGACGGCTACTCGATCGATCTGGAGGTCGAGGCGGTCGCCCGGTTCGCCGATTCGCTCGGCTTCGACAGCTTCCACCTGCTCGGCTACTCGGGCGGCGGCTTCGTGTCGCTGGCATTCGCCGGCACCTATCCCGACCGTTTGCTGAGCCTGGCGCTCTTCGAGCCGGCGGCGGTACCCGGCGAGCTGAGCCCGGAGGAGGCCGGGCACGACGCTCGGCTGCGGACCGCGGTCACCGGCCTCGACGGTCCGGAGTTCATGCGCGCATTCGTCAGCCTGAACGTGCGAGAGCGCGTCGGGGTACCGCCGCCACCGTCCGGGCCGCCGCCACCGTGGATGCACAATCGGCCGGCGGGCATCGCGGCCATGTTGAGGGCGTTCGGAGAGCATCGGTTCGACCGGGCTCGGTTGCGCGGGTGCCATTTCCCAGTGTTCCTAGGCTACGGAGATCTGACCGGCGAGCAAGAAGAAGTAAGGGCGGCCATCCTCGGGCGCCTACTCCCGGACATCCACATCCGCCGCCTCAGCGGGATCCACCACTTCGTGCCGCCGGAGCAGATCTACACGGCCGACCATGTCCGTGGGCTGCGGGATCTTTGGGCAGCGGCAGCGCACGGCCATCCCAACTCAACGACTTAACCGCGGCTTCGGCGCAACAGTAAGGAGGTGCGGGAACTGAGTGGCGACTAAACAGACGACCAGCGGGAGCTACGACCGGGTCGCGCTGGCATACGAGGAGCGCATCGTCCCCTATTACACCGACATTGGCAAAGCGCTGGTGGCCCTTGCCAATCCTCGGAGTGGAGATCGGATCCTTGACGTCGGTGCCGGGACAGGGATCGTAGCGCGCTTGGCTGAGCCACGGCTGCGCCCAAACGGCTTAGTTGTCCTGCTGGACAAGGCGCCGACGATGCTGGCGGTCGCGCGCGAGCGGATGCCACGCACGGAGAGCGCGACCCCCTGGGTCTCCTTGGTTGAAGACTCTGCGTCGATGTCACTGGACTCCAGCCAATTCGACCTCGTCCTTGGCCAATTCAGCTTCGCCGAAGAGAGCCCGAGGGCGATACGGGAGGTTTTCCGCGTACTCCGCCCCGGCGGCCGGCTGGTCCTTGCCGTCTTCGGGCCCGATCGTGTGCACGACGAATATCACCTGCTCTCGGCTGCACGCCTCGAGCTTGGCGCTCCACGGCTGCCGGGGCACGCATCCACCGGCAACCTACTGAGCCGCGTGCGGCGCGCCGGATTCGTCCACAGCAGCGCCAAGCAGCGCTTCTTCGCGGGTGTCTACGCCGACGTTGACGCTTACGTCGCTTACCGAGACGCCTTTCCATGGCGGACGGTGCTCGCCCGATCACTTTGGCGCGGCTTCCTGCCGGCGGTTCGCAGCGCAGCGAGCGCCTACCGTGATCAGCGCGGGCGTGTGATCATCCGCCGCAGCGTCACCTTCATCACGGCGCGTCGGCCCCGTTAGGGCCATCCGCAGAATCAGACTGAGACTGTCGCTAAGCGGGCCTGGCCCGCCATGGGGGAATGGCGACCTCCGGCACAACTGATCTCCGGAGCCCGGCGGGACTCTCCGCGATCCAGATCGCGCTACCTCCAGTTTCCTTCGCGTTAGCTCCACCTCGCCTATCCTCCTGTGCGAGTGCATCAAGCTAGAGGTATGGCATATGTCCTAACGAACATGCTAGAGGTGTCTTTGAACTCGAAAGGGCACACTGGGACCGCCCGATTTAGACCACCTGCTTGACATGCTAGAGGTCGGCGGTTCGATCCCGTCGCCGCCCACTAACCCGTTATCTTCGAGCCACGTCGAGATCACATCATGCCCATATAACCGCCTTGAGTAAGGAGTCCTATCTTGGTGTGACCCGCCCAGGAACCGGGCCAGGGCGGTTAGGCAAGAGCATTGCCTGGACGATCCCGGGCTCGCCGACTCCGACGCACTGATCGTTGGGTTCAAGCACCGATTCGCCGGGCTGTGTGCATAAGACGGGACTTCAGCTCCCCAGCGACGTATTTGAGTCCGCATCAGCAAGCATCAGCAAGTAGTCCGCAGTCACAGGTCGAGTTGCTCGATCGACTCCTGCATACGCCCGAGCGCCGCAAGAAACGTCCGCTTTTGCTCCTGCGTCAAGCAGCTCATAAGCCGGCGCTCCATCCGGTGCAGATGCTTTCGTAATTGCTGAATACGAGTCGCGGCCTCCGGAACGATCTCGACCAGTGTCATACGGCCGTCGCCGGAATGGGGGAGTCGTCGAATCATTCCACGCCGTTCAAGAGAGTCGAGGATTCCGGTCAAGGTTCCGCGGGTGACGATCATCCGTTCGGCGATAACCGAGGGAGGCAGCGGCTCACCGGCGCCTCCAGGATGGTCAAGACGTTGAAAGCGGCCACAGAGGTCATGCCGTTCCTCAGCACGAAGTCGCGCGACTTGGCATCGAGCATGGTGAACGTCAAGTGGAAGTTAAGAACGCATTCCGTGGCGAGGGTCTCCGAGCCCGTCCATTTACGCTCAAAGTCCGAGCCTACGCGGACGCGCGGCTGCGCTCCAGCCCGGGCTTGACCCCGCATCGCCTCCAGGATATGCTGGCCCCCGATAGTTTGGACCCAAACTAGTTGGGAGGTGGGGAATCACGTGACAGTAAGGCATCAGGCCGCAATTGACATCGATGCCGGCGTGGAGGCACCCTTCGACTATCTGACGAGCGCGAACCGATGGCCGGAATGGGCGTACGGGATCCTCGAGTGTGGCGTCGATGGTGGGGAGCCGATGGCCCGTGGCAGCAGGCTCAGGCAAAAGGCCAAGATGGTCGGCCGGGTGGTAGACAGGACTGTCATGGTGGCTGAGTACGAGGCCAATCGCCGGCTGACCTTTGCGGGAGAGATGGGGCCTTCACCGCTGCGATTCGGCTATCGCCTCGAGCCCAAGGGATCGGGCAGCATGGTTACCGGTTGGGTCGAGGTCGAGCCTCGCAGCTTCATGCGCCTGCTGGCGCCAATAATCCGGCCAATCCTGCTCCGCCCGGTCTTCAATGCGGAGCTCAAGAAGATCAAGGCCGCGTCAGAGCCGGCCGGCGCCGTGCGCTGAGCGCTCCGGTCAAGACGACACTCGCCCCCTCAGGCGCAGGCCGCATGGTCGGTTCGCGGCAGTGGCAAGGGTCGGACCTCGTCCTCGAGGCTACCTCAATGGCGCATGCCATCGACTCGACTCGCGTTGCCGCCTGAGCAACGAGCGGAGCTCGAGCGCCGTGATCGATCGCGCCGCGGGCGTGCGGACGCCGCGCGTCGGGTCCGGGTGATCCTGTGGGCCCATTCGCCGGCGGATGTTCACCGGATGGCCCTAGACTGTGGGCCCGCAGGCCGTCCACCTGGGCGCGGGAGCTGGCGGGTAGAGGCTGCCCCGGAGGCTCGGATGACCACCGACACCCAGACCCGCCAGCTCGTGAGCGCGTACCGCGCGGCTCGCGACGCCGGAGACGCCCAGGCCGCCGCAGGCTACCTGGCGCCCGGCTTCAGCTTCCAGAGTCCGCTGATGCGCCTGGACGACCCCGAGCTCTACCTGGCCAGCCACATCGCGTTCCAGAAGGTGGTGACGCGGACGGACCTGATCAGCGAGCTCTATGGCGAAGGCGAGGCGACGCTGCTCTACGACCTCCACGCGCCGATACCGGGGAAGACGCAGCGCACGGCCGAGCACTTCAGGCTGGCCGGCGGCAAGATCGCCTCGATCCTCCTGATCTTCGACGCCTCGCCCTGGCGCTCGGGCTAGATCAGGCCGAGGATGGACCTCGATGGCCCCATAGGTGACAGCCTGAGCTACTCTACGACCGGCTGGATCGCGCTGAAATTCAACGGCAATCGGGACATCCTCCGGCGCAATGCGTCTCGGTCCGGACAGTTGCCCCCTTCGAGGCTCCGCCCCACTCACCTCAGCCCTCGGCCATACATGCCTGCCAACTGAATGACCGGCTCCCCCGCCCGCGCTGTCGGACCGGTGGTCAGGCGTCGAGCCGCCCTAGCGCACGATGAACCCGTGGAAGCATGAACGGCAACGGGGCCCAGGTGTCGCCGCCGGCCCGAGACTCCCACACCGCGCCGTCGGCGAACCCCACGGCAACCCTCCCCGGCTCAGGACCCGTGATCAAGCTGTAGGGCATTGCGTTCATGGGCTGCGGCAGCCCGCCCGCGAGCCGCTGCCACGGGCCACCGCCCCTGCATCTCCATAAGGCAGCATCGGCGCGATCCGAATGAGCCTCGACCCCATGTGACGAGGACAGGAACCAAGTCTCGCCATCGGCGTCGGCGGCGACCGCCCAGCCGTATTTCCGGTCGAGCCCGACAGGGCGTCGCCACACGGCACCGTCCTCGCTCATGGCCCCGCCACCGTAGCCCCCCTCAAAGAACCGCCCCGCCGCGGTCGCCAGCGAATGGCAGTCGCGCATCGCACCCCGCCGGTGCCCCTGCCACGTTTCGCCGCCGTCGGTGCTCCGGACGACCGCGCCAGCTTCGATGCCCGCGATCACGGTCTCGGGATGTCGCTCCGACACGACGATCGCTTGGACGTACGCGATGAAGGGCTTCTCCGCCGGCGAGAACCAGAAGAAGCGCTTGACACGCTCCAATCCAATCAGCCGGCGCCAGACCCGGCCGCCGTCGTCCGATCGGTAGACGGCCGCAGGTCTTGCGCCTGCGAAGACTCGCCTCGGCTCCGCGGGGCTGATCCCGATCGCCGTGACGCAGAGACCCGGAAGTCCTGAGGCGGCGAAGGTGCGCCCGCCATCGACGGAGCGGTGGACGCCGTCACGATCGGTGCCGGCCAAGACCGTGCCCGTAACGTGGTCGACTGCGATACACCGAATGTCAAGGCAGCCGGCGACCACCTCGGTCTTCCAGGAGCCATCGCCTCTGCGCTCGGCGCGACCGATGCCAGGTCTGAGCGTCGACAGGTAGATCATCGGGTGACCTCGGCGATGACGAGCCGGCGAATCGAGTCGGCCAGCCATGCCTCGAAGCGGTCGGGCGACCAGCCGCGTTCCAAAACTAGCTGCCGGAAGGTCTCCGAGCCGGTCAAGGTGTAGAGCACGTCGGCGGCTTGCGTCTCGTCGAGGTCCGAGCGGAGACCGCCGCGCCTGGCCAGCTGCCGTGCGACCTTGGTGACCACCTCAAGATGGCCCGCCTGCCAAGCGTCCCACATCGACTCCAGGGTGGGGTCGTTGCCGCGGCCGGATCGGAGGATGCCGGTGACGCCGGCCGTGCCCTCGTGGAGATTGCGAATCAGGTGCGCCCCGATACTCGTCTGCCGCTGGGGATCGACTTCGTCCAGTACCTGTTGCACATCCAGCGACGGATCCTCGCTGGCATCGGCGAGGAGCGCAGACACCAGCGCCAACTTGTTTCCGAAGACGAGGTAGACGGTGGCCACCGAAACCTCAGCTTCGGAAGCCACCGCCTCCATCGTCGTGCGCCCGAAGCCACGGCTTGTGAACAGGCGACGCGCCGCCTCGAGAATCTCGCGCCGGGTGATGTTCGCCTGGTGCGCCCGCTGAGGTGAGCGATAGCGGCGCTTGACACGCCGATCATTTGGCTCTAAACTCACCTTAGTCAATTCGAGGATAACTATATCGAATTTGTCGGCGGCCGGGTTGTGAGGTGCTGAAACATGCTGCGAGCCGGAGACCAGATCGAGAACGCGAGGACGGGGCAGCGCAAGAAGTTCGTCGTCACAGCGGAAGACAGCGGGGGCGAGTTGCTCAGGCAAGAGGAGCACAGCCCACCCGGTCCCTTCGAGCCGGTGCACGTCCACCCCGAGCAGGTCAGCACGGCCGAAGTCCTCTCGGGCTCACTGCTGTTCGTAGTCAAAGGGCATGAGGTGAGGGTGAAAGCCGGGGAGAGGATCGAGATCCCGCCCAACACGCCGCACACCTTCCGTAACGACGGCCAGGATGATGTGGAATGGATCGGGGAGTTCCGGCCGGCGCTCAGGATCGCCGAGTTCTTCGAGACGCTGTTCGTCCTGTCGCAGCGCGACGAGCTGGACGAGCGTGGCATGCCCTCCCTGCTGCAGATCGCGCTGTCGGCCCCGGTCTTCGCAAGGGAGATCCGGCTGGCTTCGCCACCGTGGGCCCTCCAGCGGCTCGCGCTGGCTCCGCTCGCGTCCCTGGCGCGGCTCAAGGGACTGCAGCCGAGCCACTCTTGGAGTTCGCTGCCCGCGATGGTACGCGAGGGGGTCAGCCGCTCGCCGGCTTCAGTCTGACCCTGCGCCTTCTCTACTTCACCGCTGCTCTGTCGTGGCTGGGGCTGTGGTTTCACGACGGCCGGGAGTTTCCGGGCACGGCCGGGATCACGGTGGACAGCGTCGGGATGGGTCTCATCGCCGCGCTCTTGGTGCTGGCTTCGTGGCTGGCGCCGCGTGCCCGGTGGCCTGTGGTTGCAATGCTGGTGTACGGCGCCCTGATGCTGCTCGGGGGTGGGCTAAGCGTGCTGCCGCTCCCGATCCTGCCGCTCCCGATCCTGCCGTTCACCCCCGAGCAGAGCTACGCACAACAGCTCTCGCATGCGGTATACGCGGCTGCGCAGCTGCCGCTGGTCGTCGCCTGTCTCCATCGCTTGCGGCCGAACCTCCGGCGGAGTCTCACCGGCAACGGTGACGTTTAGGCTGGCGTTCATCGCTGACGAGTCGCTGGCGCGCTAGTCCTGGTTGGAGTCTGCCGCTAGCGACGAAACCTGTGCTGACCTCGTGCGCTTCATGTGGGAGTCCAGTCTTCATAGCGGGAAGGGGCCCAACCCCGTTGGAATCCGCGGTGGTCTGATTGGACGGACAATGACCCACCTACAATGCTGGCGGCCCGGCGAGCATCGGCGGTACGGTTCAACAGCCAGCGCGGGTACAGGACTCCACGTTAGCTCTGCGATACCTTCACTTTCCTGCTCCTCCTACTTCAGTGCATCAAGCTAGAGGTATGTCATATCGCATTAGGAACATGCTAGAGATGCGTCTGAACTCGAGACAGCATCCCTTGGAGCCGAAATTCATATCGCCTGCTTGACATGCTAGAGGTCGGCGGTTCGATCCCGTCGCCGCCCACCAAGCCCGATTTTGAGTTCAAACTTCCCCCATCTACGCGCCTGTTCACGCTGTCTACGAGCTGCCTTCATTGCAGCACTTAGGTGACATAACCTTCATCGGCAAGGCCCGCGACGAGTTGTTCGCGCGCGAGGTCTTCCATTCGGTCTTCGAAGCGCGCGGGTCCTCTACTCCGACTGGCGCGACGTCTACAACCGCCAGCGGCCGCACAGCTCCATCGGTTACTTGGCGCCGACGGCCTTCGCCGCGATGCTCGTTACCGGACCGTAGCCGGTGCCCACAACGAAGATGGATCGTGTCACCAAGAGCCGCGCCACCCAGCTCGCCGCCGTTCGGCCCGGGGGTGCCGGGAAAGGCTACGACCTGAGGCCCACCAGGACGCCCGCAAAGAGCCGGCAGAGTCCCACCGGGACGTCGGGGCGTTAGCTTCTCGACGGTTACAATCCGGTCGCCCGGCACAGTGACCGTGCCGGCTTTCAGAAACCCGGAACCCTCACGGAGGGTGGACCAGCAAATGGGGACCAGTCACCTGCGCTCGGCAAGTGTCCCCGAAAATACGGGCTTGAATCGGCCGCTCTGTCGCCGCTCACTAATCCGTATTTCCAAGCCAATTTTGCGATACGATCGCCATGTAACCGCTGGGAGCGGCCTCGTGTGCAAAGATCGGGACCGCGATCGGGACCTGGGTCCAACCGCCCGACTTGAAGATGGCGGCACAACCGGAAGGGAGGAAACCATGAGCTTCCACGTCGAAGGTGACTATTTCGAGTCCTGCACCTGCACGGTCAGCTGCCCCTGCATCTTTCTGGCCCCTGCCACGGAGGACGCGTGCGATGTCCTCTTTGCGTGGCACATCCAGAGCGGCAAGCTGGACGAGGTGAGCCTCGACGGCCTGAACGTGGTTATGGCTGTGCACTCGCCCAAGACCATGACTGATGGCGGCTGGAAGGCTGCGCTGTACCTGGACGAGCGCGCCGATGCCGACCAGGCGAAGTCGCTGGGCGCCATCTTTTCCGGCCAGGCGGGCGGCCACCTGGCCAATATGGCGCCGCTTATCGGAACGGTGACTGGTGTACACAGCGCATCTATTCAGTTCCAACGTGACGGTGGGCGCCGAAGCGTCAGGGTCGCCGACGTCCTCACTATGGACGTGGAGGAGCTGAAGGGAATGGACGGGATCGGGCCTGCAGTCATCAGCAACCCGATGCTTGGTGCCGTAACCCAGCCGATCCGGCAGGCAAAGTCGGGCGCACTCAGCTACAGCGGTGACTGGAAGGCTGGAGCTGCAGGCGCCAACGGCTTCATCACGGAGTTCGAGTACCGCTCGTGATCAGCCTCGGCCGCCTGAATCTAGGGCTCGGCGCCGCCCTCCTAGCGCTTGCCGCCACAGCCTGGGGG
>JALZAW010000293.1 GCA_030948155.1 Candidatus Dormiibacterota bacterium
CCCAACGAGCTGGAGCAGGACTGAGCTTGGCGCCACGCCGGACTGCGCTCTTCGAGCAGCATCGTGCGGCCGGGGGGAGAATGGTGGACTTCGCCGGCTGGGAGATGCCGCAGCAGTACTCCAGCGTCAAGGCTGAGCAGCAGGCGGTGCGGGAGCGAGCAGGTCTGTTCGACGTGAGCCACATGGGTCGCTTCGAGCTGGCAGGGGAAGGCGCCGCAAGTTTCCTGCAGACAATCGTCAGCAACGATTTGAGCCGGCTCGAGGCGAACCGAAGCCAATACAACCTGCTGTGCCGGGAGGACGGCGGCATCCTTGACGATCTGGTCGTCTACCGGACGCAGCGGCGCTGGTTGGTTGTGGTCAACGCCGCCAACCGAGAGCGGGATGCCAATTGGTTGAAGGCGCGGGCGCCAGCAAGCGTGCACTTCGTTGACAGGAGCGAGGAACTTGCCCTGATCGCCCTTCAGGGTCCGCTGGCCCAGGATCAGCTTCCGGCGGAAGGGGTCGATCTGGACGCCATCCCCTATTTCGGCTCGGCCGAGGCCAGGGTGGCAGGCGTCAGGATGCTCGTCTCCCGCACCGGCTATACGGGTGAGGACGGCTTCGAGTTGTTCCCGCCGACCGTATCGGCGGCCAGCGTCTGGAACGCCCTTCTTGAGCGGGGGGCACAGCCCTGCGGTCTGGCCTGTCGCGACGTCTGCCGGCTGGAGGCCGGCCTGCGCCTGTACGGCAACGACATGGATCCCAGCGTGAACCCGTACGAGGCGGGACTGGGGTGGACTGTCAAGCTGGAGAAGGGCGAGTTCATAGGACGCTCGGCACTGGCTGAGATCAAGGCGCGGGGACCCGGACGGCGGACCGTCGGCCTCCGCGCTGGGCCCCGAACCATCCCTCGCCACGGGGCGGTGCTCAGCCGTGCGCAGGAACCCGTCGGCGTGGTGACGAGTGGCACCCACAGCTTCTGGCTTGACGCCGGTATCGGGCTGGGCCTCGTCCGCTCCGACTGCGCGGCGCCGGGCAGCAGATTGAGTTTCGAGAGCCGCGGCGTTGAGGCGTCGGCAGAGGTCACCGCGCTCCCCTTCTATCGCGGCTCCGCGGGCAAACCGCCCCGCAACCGCGCGGCCGCGACCGCCGCCAGCGACTCCACTAGCAAGTAAGGAAGGAACGCACTTGGCCCAGCGCTACTACACGGAAACGCATGAGTGGATCGACCTGGAGGGTGACGTCGCCACCATCGGCATCACCGACTTTGCCCAGGCGCAGCTCGGGGATGTGGTGTTCTTGGAGCTGCCGCCGACTGGAAAGGCGCTGGCGAAGGGCGACGCCTTCGGCGTGGTGGAGTCGGTGAAGGCGGCGTCCGACCTCTACGCTCCGGTGGCGGGCACCGTGCTGGAGGTCAACGAGGCTTTGACCGACTCGCCGGAAAGCGTGAATCAGGACCCCTATGGCGCTGGCTGGCTGCTGAAAGTCAGGGTCGAGGGCGACGTGGGCGCCGGGCTCCTGGACGAGGCCGGCTACAAAGCGGTGAGCGAGCAGGCCGACTGATGCCCTACCTGGTCCACTCGGAGGCCGAGAGGCAGGAGATGCTGGCCACCGTCGGAGCGAAGTCGACGGGCGAGCTCCTGACCGACGTCCCGACCGGACTGCGACTTTCCGAACTCGAGCTACCGCCGGGCCTCTCCGAGTTGGACACCATGGCTGAGATCCGCCGGCTAGCCGCCCAGAACCAGGTCTTTTCCGACCGTCTTTGCTTTCGCGGCGGCGGCGTCTATCAGCGCTTCATCCCGGCCGCCGTGGCCGCGGTTCTCGCCAAACCGGAGTTCTACACGGCTTACACGCCGTACCAGCCCGAGGCGAGCCAGGGCACGCTGCAGGCGACTTTCGAGTTTCAGACGCTGATCGCAGAGCTGACGGGCCTGGCGGTGGCCAACGCCTCCCTCTACGACGGAGCCACGGCAGTGGCTGAAGCGGCGGTGATGGCGGTGGTGCAGACGGGCAGGCAGGAGGTAGTGGTGGCGCCCTTCCTGCATCCTGAATACCTCGAGGTACTGCGCTGCAACGCGCGGGGCCGAGGTTTCAAGGTCGTTCAAGACCTGAACGCCGTGGGCGACGCGACTGCCGCAGTCATCTTCCAGCAGCCTGACTTTCTCGGGCTGCTGGTGGAGGCGTCGGACCTTACGGAGCTGGCTCACCAGCACGGCGCCCTTGCCGTCGCCTGCGTCGACCCGATCAGCCTTGCCCTTCTCGCGCCACCGGGCGAGTACGGGGCAGACATCGCGGTCGGCGAAGGCCAGCAGCTGGGCCTGGCAGCCAGTCTTGGCGGCCCCCATTTGGGATTCATCGCCTGCCGCCAGCAGCTGACCCGTCGGCTGCCAGGGCGTTTGGTAGGGCAGGCGCATGACGCCAGCGGCAGGCGCGGCTTCGTGCTCACGCTTACCGCCCGCGAGCAGCACATCCGGCGCGAGAAGGCGACTTCCAACATCTGCACCAACCACGCTCTCTGCGCCTTGGCTGCCAGCGTCTACCTCACCTACCTGGGACCCGACGGCCTCCGTCAGGTGGCCGAGGTGAGCTTCCAGCGAGCGCACTTCCTGGCGGACCGACTGACTGCGCTGTCCGGAGTGCAACTGGCCTATCCGGAGCGGTCCTTCCTGAGCGAGTTTCCAGTCCGCATGTCCCAACTCGAGCAGCGCCTGGCGGGGCTCGCGGAGGCTGGCATCCTGGGCGGCCTGGAGCTGGGCCGCTGGTACCCCGATCTGGCTGATGCCGCCACCTTCTGCTGCACCGAAGTCAATGACCCTGGCGCCATCGAGCGCCTGGTGACTGTGCTGGAGGCGGCGGCATGAAGCACGCGCCAGAGCCCCTCAGCTTCGAGAAGAGCCGCTCTGGCGTGGCACCGCCTCGCCTACCCGATGCTGGAGTGCCGTCGAGAGCGACCCTCCCTGACCACCACCGCCGGCAGCGAGCGCCAGATCTGCCCAGGCTCAGCGAGCCCGAGCTTCTGCGGCACTACAGCCGCCTGGCCTCACTCAACTTCTCGATCAGCGAGAACTTCTATCCCCTGGGCAGCTGCACCATGAAATACAACCCCGTCGCCAACGAGGACGCAGCACGCCTACCGGGCTTCGCGCAGCTGCACCCCTACCAGGAGGAGGCGTCGATCCAGGGAGCGCTGGAGCTGATGTGGCGCCTGGAGCAGTCACTTTGCGCCATAGTCGGGGTCGATCGGGTCACGCTACAGCCGGCGGCCGGCGCCCACGGTGAGTGGACGGCGCTGCGCATGATCCAGGCCTTCTTCGAGTCCCGCGGGGAGGAGCGGCCGGAGGTCATAGTCCCAGACTCCGCCCACGGCACGAATCCCGCCAGCGCAGCCATGTGCGGGTTCAAGGTGGTCCAGGTGCGCTCCGGCGCTGATGGCAGGGTGGACGTGGCCGACCTGAATTCGAAGCTCTCGGCCAGGACCGCGGCACTGATGCTCACGAACCCGAATACGCTCGGACTGTTCGAGAAGGAGATCCTGACGATCGCGGCCGGCGTGCATGCTGTCGGCGCCAAGCTCTACTACGACGGCGCCAATCTGAACGCGCTGATGGGCATCTGCCGTCCGGGCGACATGGGCTTCGACGCTGTGCATTTGAACCTGCACAAGACCTTCACCACTCCCCACGGCGGCGGCGGCCCGGGCGCTGGCCCTGTGGGTGTCAAGGCCGACCTGGCGCCATACCTCCCCCGGCCGACTGTCGAGGCAGAGGGCGGCGGCTACCGTTTTGACTTTGACCGCCCGCAGTCGATCGGCCGGGTGCGCAGCTACTACGGTAACTTCGGCATGCTGGTCCGCGCCTACGCTTACATCCTCGCCATGGGCTCAGATGGACTGGCGCAGGCCTCCGAGGACGCGGTGCTGGCCGCCAACTACGTTCGCAAACGGGTAGAGCCCCTTCTGCATCTACCCTATGCCGGCTTCTGCATGCATGAGTTCGTGGCCTCAGCTGG
>JALZAW010000294.1 GCA_030948155.1 Candidatus Dormiibacterota bacterium
ACAGCCTGGGCGTTGCCGACCTCGACGCCCGTCCGCACGTCCTTGACCATGGTGTACGGCTGCAGAACGTAATTGCGAATCTGGCTGCCGAACTCGGCAGGCATCACGTCCCCACGCAATTCGTCCCGCTTCTTGGCGGCTTCCTCCTGTTGACGCTGGAAGATCCGCGCTCTCAAGACCTTCATTGCCAGCTCACGATTCTTCAGCTGCGAGCGCTCGTTCTGACAGGAGACCACGATCCCGGTCGGGAGATGTGTCAGCCGCACAGCTGAGTCGGTCTTGTTCACGTGCTGGCCACCGGCGCCGGTCGAGCGATAGGTGTCGACGCGAAGGTCCTCGGGATTGATCACGACCTGTGCCTCTTCCCCCTCCGCCAGCTCGGGCATCACCTCAACCAGGGCGAACGAAGTGTGACGACGGTGATTCTGGTCGAAAGGAGAGATGCGGACCAGGCGGTGGACGCCGTGCTCGGAGCGCAACAGCCCGTAGGCTCGGCGGCCGCGAAGAACCAGGGTGGCCCCCTTGAGCCCTGCCTCTTCGCCGGCCGCCGTGTCGATCACCTCCACCTCGCAGCCAGGCCGCAGAGTTGACCGCTCCTGGGCCGGCGGCTGCGCCCACTTCATGTACATGCGCATGAGGATCTCGACCCAGTCCTGAGCGTCAACACCGCCCTGGCCGGCCGAAATGCTGAGCACCGCATGGTGGCGGGAGTAGGGGTCGGCGAAGAGCACCTCCAATTCCAGCTGCTCCAGCTCATGATCGACCACCAGGCTGTCGACTCTGACCTGCTCGGCCAGTTCTTCGTCTTGACCGGCCAGCTGAGCCAGCTCTTCCAGGTCCTCGGCTCGCCGCTGCAGCTGTTCCCAGACCGTGACCTCATCGCGCAGCTCCCGGGCTTCTCGGGCGATCTCCCCCGCCGCCTGGGAATCCTCCCAGATGCCGGGCTCGGTCAGCCTCGTCTCGAGCCGCTCAGATCGGCGCCGCTTCTCGGGCAGGTCAAAGATGCTCCTTCAGCTCGAGGATGCGCCGAAGCTGCTCCGCGGGCGTGCGATCAGCGGCCATGGCAGCGTTTGTACTTCTTGCCGGAGCCGCACCAGCAGGGCTCGTTGCGGCCGGTTTTGCTGTTGCCGGCCGGTATGCCACCGGTTGCGGCACCGTTGTGGGCGGCGGCGCCGACCGCGGCGGCGGCGGGAACCTTCCGTTCGGAGCCGTTGGTCCTGGGCTGCCGGTCCGGCGCCGGGACCGGTGGTGGCGGCCGCTCGGGCTCGAGCTGCACGCGAAACATGCTGGCGACCACATCACCCTGGATCGAAAGCGTCAGCTCGTTGAACATCTTCAACGCTTCGTTCTTGAACTCGACCAGAGGATCCTTTTGGGCGTAGGCCTGAAGGCTGATGCCCTCCCGGAAGTGCTCCATGGTGGTGAGGAAGTCAACCCACTTGGTGTCGATGGTCCGCAGGATCACGAAGCGCTCCACCTGACGCACGACTTCCGGGTCACCCAGCTCCGCTTCCTTCTGCTCATAGGCAGCCTGCGCTGCCTCGTAAAGGTAGTTGGCGAGACCTTCTTTGCCGGAGTTCAGAGCCTCGTCAGGAAGCTCCGTATCGGGTGCGATGGGCATGTAGTGAGACAGGTAGCGCAGCAGCTCGGCCAGATCCCAGCGGTCGGGATGCCGTCCCGTGCAGTTAGCTTCCACACCCCTGTCAATGACCTCGCGCAGGTATTGGAGGATGTTCGCCCGCGTATCTATGCCACTCAGCACCTTCTCCCGTTCGGCGTAGATCAACTCCCGCTGGGTGTTCATCACGTCGTCGTATTCGACGACGTGCTTGCGAGCGTCGAAGTTCATGCCCTCCACGCGTCGTTGAGCGCGCTCGATGGAGCTGGTCACCCAGCCGTGTTCGATGCGGTCCCCCTCGAGTCTGTCCATCAATTTGCCTATGCGGTCGGCTGCGGGCCCGAAGACCTGCATCAGCTGGTCGTCCAGGGAGATGAAGAAGCGAGTCGAGCCCGGGTCCCCCTGCCGCCCCGCTCGGCCGCGCAGCTGGTTGTCGATTCGGCGGCTCTCATGCCGCTCGGTGCCGACTATGTGCAGGCCACCCAACGCTTGCACGCCGTCGCCGAGCACGATGTCGGTGCCGCGGCCAGCCATGTTGGTGGCGATCGTGACGGCCCGCTGCTGACCGGCCTCGGCCACGATGCTCGCCTCACGCTCGTGCTGTTTGGCATTGAGAACGTTGTGCTTGACACCTTTCTTCTGCAGCAGGCGGGCCAGCCGCTCTGATTTGTCGACGGAAACCGTGCCCACCAGCACCGGCCGTCCCAACTCGTTCATCTCCACAATCTCATCGATGACTGCCGCGAACTTGGAGTCTTCATCGCGATAGATCACGTCCGCCTCGTCGAGTCGGACGAGGGGCTGGTTGGTCGGAATTTCCACGACTGTGAGCCGGTAGATCTTGTCGAACTCTTCCGCCTCAGTAATGGCAGTGCCCGTCATTCCGGCGAGCTTGTCATAGAGCCGGAAGTAATTCTGCAGGGTGATCGTCGCAAGCGTGCGCATCTCCTGCTGGACCTTGAGACCCTCCTTCGCCTCGACCGCCTGGTGCAGCCCGTCTGACCAGCGCCGCCCTGGCATCGTCCGGCCGGTGAACTCGTCAACTATCACCACCTCCCCGTTCAACACGAGGTAGTGGTCTTCCCGGTGATAGAGGGCCTTGGCTTTCAAGGCCTGATTGAGCTGGTGGGCTTCGACTGCCTGCTCCAGGTCGTAAATGTTCTTGATCCCGGTCAGGCGCTGAATCTTGGCGATGCCCTCTTCAGTCAGCGAGGCTGACTTGTACTTGAGCTCGACTATGTAGTCGACGTCCTTCTCCAGCTTGGCCGCATAGCGAGCGTATTGGTAGTACTTGTCGGTCGATTCGGCGGCGGGGGCCGAGATGATGAGAGGCGTTCGAGCCTCGTCGATGAGGATCGAGTCGACCTCATCCACGATGCCGTAATGGAGCTTGCGCTGCACCCGCTGGCTCAGATCGGTAGCCATGTTGTCGCGGAGGTAATCGAAGCCGAACTGATTGTTGGTGCCGTATGTGATGTCGCAGCGGTAGGCCTCCTGCCGGCCGGACGGCCGCAGGTGGCGGAGGCGCGGGTCGGAGTGGTCGGGATCCTCGTAGTCAGGGTCGTAGACGAAGGAGCCGTTGGGCTGGTGCGGGTCGCCGACGATGACGCCAGTGCTGAGACTCATGCCGTGGTAGACAGGCGCCATCCAGCCCGCGTCGCGCCGGGCGAGGTAGTCGTTGGCGGTGACCAGATGAACTCCCTCCCCGGAAAGGGCGTTCAGGGTCAGCGGCAGGGTCGCCACCAGCGTCTTGCCTTCGCCCGTCTTCATCTCCGCGATCTTGCCGTGGTGAAGAACAATGCCGCCCACAATCTGGACGTCGAAGTGCCGCATCCCGATCGTCCGCTGAGCGAGCACTCTGGTGAGAGCGAACGAGTCCTCCAGAAGGTCTTCCAGGGACTCGTCGGAGGCACGGCGCCGCAGCAACTCGGCTCGAGCCCTGAGCTCGCCGTCGCTGAGCGGCTTCAGCTCGTTTTCGATCTCACCAATCCGCTGGGCGGTGCGGAGGTGGTGGCGGATCTCGCGCTCATTTGGATTGAAGATGCCGCCGAAGCCCCTCATCAGAGCGCCCATCTTCGGCTGGGCAGGCGCCGGCACGACAGGCGTGCAGGCACGCGGAGCTTGGTTGCTGGGGGCTGGTTCCGGACCACGCTCGAGGCCCTGGTCCGGCCGGGGACCGCGACCTTCACTGAAAGGATGATACCCATGCCCCTGGCGGGCCAAGCCGACGTGCAAGCCTCAGACATCCACCCTCGCCAGCGTGACAGCGGTGACCTGGCCTGCGCCGCACGCCTTCAGCGCAGCAGCACAGCTCTCCAGCGTCGCCCCCGTGGTGACCACGTCATCCACCAACAACATGGCAGTGCCGGCGAGG
>JALZAW010000295.1 GCA_030948155.1 Candidatus Dormiibacterota bacterium
CCCCCCCACCTCACCTCCCCCCGCACTGCGGGTGGAGGACGCCTCCACCTAGGAACGTTTCGACTACTCGGGGATCGGACACATTAGGTGGCCCTTTGGCGCGCCGACCGATCAGCGAGACATTGAAAGCGATTCGCTACCGGAGGGCGCATTCGCGAAGCCGCCGACACCTTCGCCGAGAGCGAAAGCATCATCGATCGCCAGCAGTTCCCCCTCCCTCTCCAGGCCTTGGGCTCTGTCCGGCATGCGCAGCCGAATGGGCAGCAGCCATCGGGCTTCCCGTTTCTCGGAGAACCGGGAGGGAAGTACATTTACTACCCGGCGCAGCCGACGGACAGCCCCGGCCAAACGCAGTGCTGTCTCCGCTTGACCCCTTTCGGCCGCCAGCCATGCCAGCGCCTCCAGACACAGCGCGACAGTGGACTGATCACCCAACACCGAAGCCAGTCGGGCACCTTCCAGAGCGCACGCCTGAGCAGCTTCGCGGTCGCCCCGGCATAGATAGTTAACGGCGAGTTCCGCCCGAAAAGCAGCCTCCGGACCGCCATTGTGGAGGTTATGGTGAATCGCAATGGACTCTTCCAGCAGTCGGCGCCCTTCCTCCAGCGCCCCGCTCTCGGTCTGGAGCACGCCGAAATTCCCGAGCAGGATCGCCAGAGCACGTTGGTTGCCAATCTCACGGAAAACGGCCAGGCTCTCCTCGTAGTATCGGCGCGCCTCCTCGAAGGCTTCCTGGTGCATCGCGAACACCGCCAGGTTGTTGAGGCAGCGCCCGATCTCCTGCCAGTCGTTGAGCTGACGGCTGATGGCCAGGCTGCTCTCGGTGGCGGCGATGGCGGCAGGGTAATCGCGCTGCGGTAACGCCAGCCGGCCGACGCAGCGCAAAGCCTCAGCCCGTGTGGCAGTCGGTTCGGTGCCATCGACTAGAGCGTCGGCTATTCGCTGCCGGCCTTCGCTAAAGCGCCCGCGAACAAGCCAGAACCAGGTGAGTCCGCCACAAAGCCGCAGGCAGGCCTCAAAATCGTTCCTCCGCGCCCAGTCGAGCCCCGCTATGAGATTGTCATAGTCGCGATCCAGCCGCTCAATCCACTCTGCCTCGGTTGGCCCACCCTCATCACGCGCCGAACTGGCGGCTAGGGCAAGGTAATGCTCGAGGTGACTACGGCGGACCGGACCTGCCTCGCCAGAGGCCACAAGCCGCTCACGAGCAAAATCCCGAAGCGTTTCCAGCATGACATAGCGCACTTGCTCCCGTTCCTCACGGACCATGACCAATGACTTGGCCACGAGTCGCCTCAGTAATTCGACAATTTCTCCTGGCTGGAGTGGGTCGCCACTGCACACAGCCTCCACGCTCTCGAGCCCGAAATTGCCGCTAAAGACGCTGAGCCGGTGAAACAGCGTCCGGTCCCGCTCGTCGAGCAGCTGATAGCTCCAGTCGATGGCCGCCCGGAGGGTTTGATGTCGGGCGAGCGCGGTCCGACGTCCCCCGCCGGACAAGAAGGTGAACTGGTCCTCGAGCCGGGAAAGCACCTCGGTCGGCGACATGACGGCAACCCTTGCCGCTGCCAACTCAATGGCTAACGGCAGTCCGTCGAGCCGGCGGCAGAGCGCTCCGATCGCTGCCAGGGCACGTTCGCCTGGGGCAAATCCCGGTCGGGCCGAGCGAGCCCGGTCGATGAAGAGTTGGGCCGCCTCGGAGTGGGCGAGTTCCACACTCCGCATCGAGCCATCGGCAATATCCAGGGATAGAGGTGCGAGCGGAAATGTGAGCTCCCCGTCGATGTTGAGAGCCTCACGACTGGTGGCCAGCACCTTCAACTCCGGGCACGTGGCCAATAGCCGTTCCACCAATCGAGCCGTCGCGTCCACCAGGTGCTCGCAGTTGTCCAAGAGGAGCAGCATCGGTCGCGCCCGAAGCGACATCTGCAGCGTCTCCAGCGGCGCGCGGGTCGACTCCTCACGAAGTCCAAGCGCCGCCATCACGGCTTGCACCAGCAGTGCCGGATCACGCAGGGGAGCGAGGTCGATGAACCAGGTGCCCCCCGGGTAGTGTTCGCGGAGGTCCTCCGCAGCTTTCAGCGCCAGACGCGTCTTGCCTGTTCCTGCCGGACCGAGAAGCGAGACCACTGCCGCACGCGATAGGATTCGCTTCAGGTTGGCCAGCTCGCGGCGGCGGCCAATGAAAGAGCTCGTCAGTTCGGGGAGATTGTGGCTGGAAGCCCCTAACGAATGCAGTGGTCGAAATCGGGAAGGGAGGCCTCTGATGACCAGTTGAAAAACTCTCTCCGGTTCGGGAACGTCACGTAACCTGTGGCCGCCTAGGTCTCGCAAAGCTAGGTCCTCGGGCAGGTCGCCAGAGGCGAGGCCCGCGGCGGTCGACGACAAGAGGATCTGACCTCCGTGCCCGCACGAGCGAAGCCGAGCGCAACGATTGGCGGCAGGTCCGCGGAAGTCGGGTCCGCCTTCGCCATCGTGGATCGCCATGCGCACGCGAAGCCGCGTGCGAGTCGGCCACGGCTGCTGGGGCAGCTGCCGCTGGATGGAAGCGCCACACTCCACCGCTGGCCGGATGCCGTCGAATACGGCAAAGTAGCTGTCGCCCTCTCCGTGGCTGGTCAAAACGCTGCCTCCGAAGCGTTCGACCTCCTCAGCGACGAGGCGATCATGCAGTTGAAGAGCGACGCGCATGCGCTCTGGGCGCTGCTGCCAGTGCCTCGCCGACCCCTCGATGTCAGTCAGAAGGAAAACTACACGGCGAGAGGTCGGCGCTGACATGGCACTCTTCGATCAGGCGGACGATTGAGAAGGGCCAGGTAGGATTTCGGAGCCAACAGTGCGGAACATCGTCATACCGTTGCTCTGGAAGCGGTCGCGCTGCAGGGCCGGCAGTGACTTCAGTTGGCTGGGATCAGCTGGGTCGGGAGTCCTGCCCACCCAGGCACTCTGGGCCGGATCGTACACACTGACTATGCCGCCCAGCAGAGGGAAGTAGCGTTTTTCCAAGCGTTCCAGATGGTCCAGAGGCTTCGGCCGATACTCCGAAAAGAACGCCGGGTAGACGAAATTGGAGACCTCCACACCAGCGATCGTGTAGGCGCCCGTCTGGCAGGGATCGCAAGCCTCGAGGCTGTAGAGCTGGAGTTCTTGGTGCTGCTTATGTTGATATGAAGCGGCGCAGAGATACGGGTTGCACAACATTTCGAGCAGTTCGTGGCTGGCAGTGCGGGTCCAGGCGGCAGCGGCCGGAACCGTGTAAATATAGCCTACTGGGAGCCACAGACCGTCGACCTTCTCGAGGGTATGATGTCCGAATTCTCCGCGGGGTTCCCCTGCCGGCCTCTGGTCCAGGAGGAAAAGGCGCCACCAATGCCGCGGGACCTCGGCTTCGGAGCCCAAGAAATGGACCTGGGCAGCCACTCCCCAAGACGGTTGGAGGTCTCGAGTAACCTGGGTCTGCAAGGCTTGGACCAGCTGAAGCGCCTCGCCATCGCTCTTCCTTGACTGATTCACGACGGCTACTGGGATTACGGATTCGATGTTCAAACTCCCTTCGCGCGCGGCCGTCTGAGGACCCGACACTGTAGTGCTGGAGTGATTCTAACCCGAGCTCGATCGGCTTGCCAGCTCGCCATCAGACGGTTCAATCGTCGATCTGGGCGCCTCGCCGCAGCCCCCCGGGATCGAGGATCGTGACCCGCCGCCGTTTCAAACTGACGACCCCGCGGCGTTCCTCCTCGCGGAGGACCCGGTTCACGGTTGCCCTGGCGGCTCCGCTCAGGCCGGCCAGGTCGTCCTGGCTGAGCGGGATCACCGTGCCGGGCGCAGAGCTGCCATAGAGGGCAGCCAGTTCCAGCAACCGCCTACGGATCCGTGCCTCCACAGGCACGTGCAACACCTCCCGGAGATGCTGGGACAGCCGCAGCACGCGTCTCACCAGCAGCTGAATGAGAATCTCACTCACCTCCGGATTCTGCAGGCGTAACCT
>JALZAW010000296.1 GCA_030948155.1 Candidatus Dormiibacterota bacterium
GAAGGTGCGGGCGTAGCTCCGGGAGGAGAGATGGTCAGTGGCTGAACGGTCCCGGCTCGCCGGCCAGCGCCCGAGCTCGTCGCTAGCAGCGCGCAGACCCAGCAGGAGCTGGCGCCGGCGCTCTCCCAGCTCTGCCTGCCACAGCCGCGCAGGCCGTCGGCCGGAGGCCTTTGTCATGAGCCTGTCCCAGCCCCAGCGTCGATCGATCGTCCTGGTCGTCGGTCGCCCACGGGCAGCCTTCTCCCACTCCTGGCGCCTCGGCAGCCGGCCGTGCTTGGCGTACCACTCCCGCACCGCTTCGATGGCCTGCTCCTGGTCGGCTGGGCGCACTGCGGTTGCCAGCCTAACCGTCTGCCGCGGACAAGGATCGGACAGAGGACCAGGTCCGCGGCGCGCGCACCGCGAGGTCCTAGAACAGTTGCACGTCCGAAAATAGGATCTGCTGGCCGCCCCGTCCGATTCGCTGTCCAGTTTCGGCGCGAGGCGGCATCTGCAAACGTCCCTCCACGTAGACGACGGCGCCGGCGTGGAGGTGGTCGACGACCAGGTCGGCGAGACGGCGGTCACCTAGGTTCCAGGCGATGCAGCGATGCCGAGCGGCGTCCTCGTCGCCCGCTGCGGGCCCGTTGGGCGAGACCGCCAGGACAAACGTTGCCACCCCCTCGCCGGTTGGGGTGAAGAGGAGCTCCGGATCCGCCACCAGGCGGCCGAGGAACTGGACTCGCGTTCGATTCACGCGGCGACCTCCTGGCGATGCCGGCGGTGCGCCCGGTATCCCGTCAGGCGTCCGGCCGCCCGGATGTCTGCAGAGTTCTCCAGGGCCGTCCCGGGCACCAGGTGAGCCGGGTTGCAGCAGAGGTGCTGGTGGCAGCGGTGACGAACCAGCTGGCCCTCAGGGACAGATCCGTAGACCAGCTCGTAAGCGGCCACGTGGCCTCCGATCAGGCGTCGGGGCTCGGCCTCGGTCGGCGCGTGGATCCGCCCGTGGTTCCAGCCATTGGTCGCATGACCGCACCAGAGCCAGCAGTCATCGGGACCGATCGCCGTGTCAGCCCACGGCCCGGCCACCTTGGGCCAGAGTCGCTCGCCGAGGCTGAGCGGCCGCCGTCCCATCGGCGAGCACTAGCCCCAGGCCTCGGTTCCCGGCAGAGGTCGGAGGTACGTCCGTCGGTAGCCGCCTCGGCGCTCGGGTGGCGCTGGCGACTACCAGCACTGGGTCGATAGCTCACGGTTGCCACCGCCGCGGGCTCGTACCGCCTGCCACGTACAGGGGATGGCGAGGGTGGCCGACCTTCGTCTCTCCAAGACACCACAACTCGACACCAGCGAGCAGGCGGACGGTCCGCAGCTCGCCGTCTCGAAAACTGGCGTGAGAGCCCCAAGCTGCCAGCACCATGCCGGCCTCGTGCGTCGCGGTCTTCCGCAGGTATCTGTCGTTCTTAGGCCCAATCGGATCAGAGGCCAGCTTCATCAACGCCGGATCGGTGGCCCGCAAGGCGAATACGTTCGTCATCACGAGCCGAGAAAAACCCCACCGCTTGGCGAATTCGATGCAGCGGCGGATGGTGGGGTCGTCCTCCTCGGCGGTCGCGGTTGAGCAGTTAAGCCCGATCACGTTCAATGTCCCGCCGCCTGAGCCCCAAGCACGAGTCAGTAGGTATCGGTATTTGCCGCAGCGCGAGAAAACAGCAGTACTTCCCACCTCCAGCCTCACGTCTTCGACTCCCGCCCACCGACCACCTCCCTACCACGCTGGCCCGGATCCCAGGCATATCCGCAGCCGGCGGGGGCCGGCGCACTGCCTGCGCCCGTCGGGCAGGAAGGAGAACGATCGGTTATGACAATCCGGGCAAGGCAGGGACCGGTACTGCGGGACGAATCGGGAGCCAGTCTCAGGCGGCGCGTCCGGTGCTGGCGTGACCACCACTCGGTACACGCTCATGACGCCAGCACCCCGGCGACCCGGGCCGTCAGCCGCTGAAGACGCCGGCACTGCGTGCACGTAGTCCGGCGGCAGAGGGGGCTCATCGGCTTGCCGCAGCTGTTACATGCCGACCCAGACCCGATCTCTCGGCCGTGCTTGGCCGCCCTCATGTAGTGCTCGCGCACGTCGAGCAGCTGGCCGTGCGCGGTCACCGTGTCTCTCGGGATCAGGAGGTCCTCGCCAGCGGCCGCTTGCAACTGCACGACTACCTCCGCGACCCAGCGGGGCACTTCGAGGCGGTCGCGGAGGTTCCCCTCCTCGCAGCGCTCAACGGCGCTATCGATCAGGCGGCAGACGTATCGACGTTCGGTGTCGGTCATGCCGGTCTCACTAGGGTCGAAGGCGACGTGCAGGAGGAGGCCGGCGAGAGCGGCCCCGCCGATGAGCCTGTAGGCCGAGGTGCTCAGTGTGGCCCTCATGACCGGGCTCCTGCCACAGCTCCAGGACCCACGCGACGTGGTCGTAGAAGGCCTGGTCAATAGCCTGCCCAACGGCTCGAGCCCCGTGGCCTCGGACCTCGTCGAGGGCCTGGTCGATGCTCTCCTCCAGCTGGCGCTCGACCCGCCGGCGGCAGTGGTCCTCGAGGCTCAGGACGTTGGCTGTACTTAGCGCCGTGGCCATGACCGTCCCTCCCAGCTCTGCACCAGACTCCAGATCTCGGCGTCGGTCAGCCCAGCGGCCCTGGCCAGGAGGACCAGGCCTTCAGCGCTGACTAGGCCCTGACGGCGCCGGAGCACGTGGGCCAGTTCACGCCGCATGGACTGGGGCGCTGGCCGATGCCAGGCGCCCCGTCGCGACAGCTGGATAGCGCCAGCCATCAGGACCTCCCCCCTGCCAGCAGCTGGACCAGCACGTCGTCGAAGTGGAGGCCGGCCAGGTGCTCGAGTAGAGCGCCGACGGTGGAGACGTACTGCTCGACCTCATCCCGGCTGGCGATCCCGACGCGCCGACGAGGTCCTCGTGTCGGTCCCGGACCTGGTCGATGTGGGTCTGGAAGGCGCAGGGCTCCCAGTTGGAGGATGCCGACTGCGTAGAGGTGCGCGCTACACTGGTCACGGTCGATCTCCTTTGAGTGGTGGTTGGCTCGCCGTCGCGCATTGCTTCCTGGCGGGCGCGACGGTTCTTCATTTGGGTCGGCTTTCGACAGGTCAGCTCATAGGCGACCTCTGTCCTCGGCCAAATGGTGCGATACCCTCCAGTGCGGGGCGTCCCTGTTCCCAAGGCTGCGGCCAGAGATTGGCCTGGTCACGGGGCGCCCCGCCGATCTCGAGGGGGAACAACGTCCCCATCGCCAAAGCTGCGTGGGTTCAGGTCTTCATGACCGAGCCTCCCGATGCACAATGTCGCCGAGAGGCTCCAATGCTCATTGACCTGCTCGGCGACTTGATGCTCGTGGCCGCGCTTGCCGTGATCGGCCTGGCCCTCCTGTTCGTCTACTGGGTCTTCGGCGGCGGCGCTTGGCGCTGGACCCAGGAGCGCAAAGAGCACAAGGAGCTGGAGCGCTTCGAGGAGGAGGACGCCGACCGCGCCCAGGACTGGGATATGGAGCGGGCGCAGGAGCTGGCGGAGTGGGTCCGCCAGGGTGTCCTGCCGAGCCCGATCACCCGGCTCTATCCCGCCTACCAGGAATTCACGTGGGAGTGGGCCCGCCTGCAGTCGCACGGCTACCAGCTGGACCACGACCCGGTCCAACTGGACGGCGGCGAGCTGATGGTCACCTACAGCCGCCAGCCCCACCTGCGCATCGCCCAGTAGCTCAGGCACCCTCGCCACCTCCGGGCCGCGCCTCCCACCAATCGGGCTTGGCCAGCGCATGGTTCACCTCGAGCTCGCTGCGCGGCGCACCTGGAAGCTCGAGGAGGCTCAGCTGCGAGTTCTCGTTCGCGATCGGAGACCAGATCGCCGACAGTAGGCCGTCGCGACGCAGAGCGGTCACGGTGGTCATGAGTAGCGGGAACTCCTTGGCCTTAGGCCCCAACACGTAATCCACGGC
>JALZAW010000297.1 GCA_030948155.1 Candidatus Dormiibacterota bacterium
CAGGATCCAGAGCGCTGTCGCGCCCAGGCCAGCGATGTGATCAAGCTTCTGGATCAGGCCGGTGAAGTCACCCACGCCATCCCCGTCGGAGTCGCGGAAAGACCGCACGTGCACCTCATAGATGACAGCGTCCTTGTACCAGTCGGCTGTGTCATCCAGCGGCATGGAAACTAGTTCAGATTCCTGGATACATGTAACACAGCTAAGTCTCCGGCCAGAGCGGGGCGTCCACACTCAGGATGTGAGCCGGGGAGTCGGCGGGATCCAGTTCAATGTAGTTCCAGCGCGCGCTGTTCCAGACGTGTGAGCCGCCGTTCAACACATCGTGGACAAGCACCTCAGGCCGACCGGGCGGCGTCTGTGCCGGCAGCTGGACCCAGCCCGACTGACGCCAGCGCGGATCAAGATTCACGACCATGATCATCGGGTCCGAGCCGTCGGCAGCTGTCTTGGAGTAGGCCAGTAAGCGCTCGTTGTCCGTAGCCACAAAGCGGAGGGTCAGGTGCTGCTGCAGGGCAGGATGCTCATGCCGGATCTGGTTCACCCGAGCGATCAAATGCCCGAGACTCCGCGGAGCGTCTCGATCCCAATGCCTTACCTGGTACTTCTCGGAGTCCAGATAGTCCTCAGTGCCGACGCTGAGTGGCCGATTGTCTGCCAGCTCGAAGGCGGGACCGAAGATGCCGTAATTGGCCGTGAGGGTGGCCGCCAGCACCAAACGCAGCGCGTTGGCATTGCGTCCCCCCACCTGCAGGGCCCCGGTCAGGATGTCGGGCGTGTTGGGCCAGAAGTTGGGTCGGAAGACTTCCGAGGCTTCCGTCCGCGTCAGTTCGGTCATGTAGTCGCGCAGCTCGCTGGCCGTATCGCGCCAGGCGAAGTACGTGTAGGACTGGCTGAAGCCAAGCTTGCCCAGGCGATACATCACCTTGGGTCGGGTGAATGCCTCGGCCAGGAAGATCAACTCAGGGTGTTTGGCCTTGAGGCTGCCGATCGTCCATTCCCAGAATTGGAAGGGCTTGGTGTGGGGGTTGTCCACCCGAAAGACGGTCACTCCCTGCTCGATCCAGAACTCGAAGATGCTGCGCAGTTCCCGCCAGAGCTCCCGCCAAGAAGCGCAGCCGAAATCGAATGGATAGATGTCCTGATACTTTTTCGGCGGGTTCTCCGCGTATTGGATGGTGCCGTCCGGGCGGTGCCGAAACCACTCCGGATGTTCCTTCACGTAGGGATGATCAGGCGAGGCCTGGAATGCGATGTCTAATGCCACCTTCAGGCCGTGTCGATCCGCTTCAGTGACGAGGTGTTGGAAGTCTGCCAGCGTGCCCAGGTCGGGATGTACCGCCTTGTGACCGCCCTCGGGCCCCCCGATCGCCCAGGGACTGCCGACGTCCCTAGGCACGGCGGCCACCGTGTTGTTTGGTCCCTTGCGGTATCGGCTTCCGATGGGATGGATCGGCGGCAGATAGAGGATGTCGAAGCCCATCCCGGCCACATAGGGCAGCTGCCGCTCCACGTCACGCAGCGTTCCATGGCGTCCGGGCTCGACGGCGGCCGAGCGAGGGAACATCTCGTACCAGGCTGAGAAGCGAGCCAGCTTCGGGTCTACGCTGATCGCCAGCTCCCGTTCGTAACAGGTGGCGAAGGCCTGATCTGGATGCTGCTGCATCAGTTCGGCCAAGCGTGGCTCAAGAGCGTGCTCCACGCCGCCGCCCGTGGCCAGCTGACGCGCGAATTGCTTAAGCTGTGCAGCCGCCTCGTCTGCCGCCCTGCCTGCAGCCTCCTCCACCAGCTCGGAGCCGATCCGAAGGTCGACGCTCAAGTCTTGGCCGGCTTCGAGGCGGCGGCGGAGGTCGCGCAGCCAGGTTTGGAAATGATCCACCCAGGCGCGCACCGAATAGTGGTAACCGCCGAGTTGCTCGACCTGAAACTCGGCCCACCAGCGGTCGTTGACGAGCTGGCGCATCGGCACTTGGCGCCAATCCTTGTCGCCGGCCGGCCTGTGCAGCACCTGGGCTTCCACCACGTCATGACCGTCGGCGAACACGTCAGCCTCCACCCTCACCCACTCACCCAGGACCCGCTTGATGGGAAATCGACCGGCATCGATCTCGGGGGTCACCCTCTCGATCACCGCCCGCTGCAGTCTCTCAGCTTTCGCTGCGGACCCAGGCTCAGTCTTCGGCTGCGGTAGCTGAGGGCCAGGTTTCCGGCGATGCCGTAGCTGCTTCACTTATGCGTTCGCTGCCCCGCGCAGCAGGTCCTGGGCCAATTGGTGGAGCTCTGGAGTGGCCGAGGCGAGGATGGTCGAGCGGCCGCTCAGATCCGCTGGAAGCTGCGCCAGTGGCTCACCGACGAGATCGGTCACCAGGCCGCCCACCTCGGTGATCATCAGCGCACTGGCCGCGAGATCCAGGCAGCGGGCAGCGATCGGCGAGCAGTGCACGTCGATGCCGCCGGCCGCGGTGTGCGCCAGCGACAGCGCCATCGAGCCCAGCAGCCGCACCTTTCCCGCCCGCTCAATCAGCGCCTGGGCTGTGAGCAGATTGCGGGGACCGCTTTCCAGGCCCAGCACCTCGATCCGGTCCCGGCGCCGGGGCGGAAAGGACCGCAGGCGCTGACCGTTAAGATGCACCCCACCGCCGCGGATAGTGTGCCAGCGCTCACCGCTGACGAGGTTGTGGACATAGCCCACCTGCGCGTCTCCCAGCGTGGGACCGGCAACCAGGCAGAGCATGGTGCCGACGACCGGCAGTCCACGCTGGGCGTTCAGGCTGCCGTCCACCGGGTCGAGCAGCACGCGGGGAAAGGGCGCGCCGAACTCGATCAGCCCCGCCTCCTCGGAGAGCACCGAAAAGCGCTCCCCAGCGCTGCCCAGCTTTTGCAGCTCAGTCAGCACCACCTCCTCCGCCCGCCTGTCAAGCTCCAGGGTGCGGTCTCCACCCTCCCCCCTGCCGTGCTCTTGACGACCCGCTGCGGTGCCCAGCAACGGCACCACTGCCTCGGCGATCAGAGTGCCCAGGCCAGAGAAAACCTCCAACCAGGCCTGGTCGTCCAGCAGCTCAGCGGGTCCGGCGCCAGACCAGGAGTAGGCCGAGCGCGATCAGCAGGGCGGGCCCGACCAGACGGGCGTCCAGCAGGTGAAGGGTGAAGGGCAGGCAGAAGACTCCGAAGAGGAGCAGGGCCAGGCTGAAGAGCCGGCGAGAGCTGTCGAGCAGGTGCTGGCTGCGACCGCCGGTCCGCCAGTCCAGCTCCTGGATCCAACCTGGGCGCCTGATCAGTCCGAACCCACCGACCAGCACAAAGAGCGCCGGCCAGAAGCGGAGCACTCCGCCGGCCCGACCCGAGAGCGCGAGCGCCGCCACCAGCAGGCCGGTGACGACCAGGAGCAGGCCGAGACCGGAGATCCCGCGCCGCCCTGAGCCACCCACACGCCGTGGCTGAGGATTCCGAAGCCTGCCGAGTGTTGCCATCGAAGCCAGTCTAGAGGTGGAACCGGCTTTTTCGACCACACCTCTAGTTGCCTGAAGGCGGGCAACCACGCGCGGCGCTCCCGGTCTGGGGCGCCGGATGCTGAACATTTAGTCGTCCTGGCAGCTGGCTGCTGTGGCTCTCAGCCAAGCTCCGTCAGAAAGCCAGCGGCGGCGCCCAGGGCCTCATCCAGCACTGGGCGTAGATCGTGCCCGGCCCCAGCCAGCTGGACCAGCCGGCCGGCCGGTAAGAGCGGCATCAAGCGGACCAATTCCGCCCCAGGCGCCAAAGCGTCGTCGCAGCCGTTGACTATGAGGGTGCGACAGTTGACCCTCGGCCAGTGGGCAGTCCGCCGTTCGGCCTCACCGCTGAGTGGGAAGCTGAACGCGATCACGGCAGCAAAGGCCTGCTCGGCGGCCGCGAGCGTGGCAACGCGACCACCGAAGGAGACGCCTGCCGCCACCACCTGGGGACCGGCCAGGGCCAGAAAGGCAGGCGCCGCA
>JALZAW010000298.1 GCA_030948155.1 Candidatus Dormiibacterota bacterium
CCTGGGTGTGGCCGCGATAGTCATGTTCCTCTTCACGATCCTCAACGTGGCAGGCGTGCGCTGGATGTCGGAGGTCAATAAATACGCCGTCTGGTGGAAGATAGCCATCCCCCTGCTGACGGTGATGGTGCTAGTGGTGGTCTCCTTTCATCCCGGGAACTTCACAGCCGGCGGCGGTTTCATCCCCCTGGGAGTCCAAGGCATCTTCATAGCCGTGTCGACCGGTGGGATAGTTTTCGCCTATACGGGCTTTGAGGGCGCTGTGTCGTTCGGCGCCGAGAGCCGGAATCCCGGCCGCGACATCCCTCTGGCGGTGATCGGCTCAATGGCTATCGGTTTCATCATCTACATAGGGCTCCAGATTGCCTTCATCGCCGCTCTGCAGCCCTCGGCACTCAGCAAGGGTTGGTCGGCGCTGCAATTCAAGGGCAGCACTCTGGGGCCCTTCGCCGCACTGGCCGAAACGCTGGGCCTGAGCTGGCTCGCGATTCTGCTCTACATCGACGCAGTGGTTTCGCCAGGCGGAACCGGTCTGCTGAGCCTGGCAGCCGCCGCCCGCACAATCTTCGCCCTGGCTCGAAACCGCTACATCCCGGACTTCTTCGCAGGGCTCACCACCCGCGGCGTGCCACTGACGGCGATAGTGCTCTCGTTTCTGCTCGGACTCTTTGTCTTCCTGCCCTTCCCCGGCTGGGGAGGACTGGTCGGCTTCATCTCCTCAGCTGCCGTAATCACCTATGCGTTGGTCCCTCTTTCGGTCGGAGCGCTGCGCCTGCAGGAACCGGACAGACCCAGGCCCTTTCGACTGCCGGCTGCGTCAGTGTTGGCCCCCCTTGGCTTCATAGTCGCCAACGAGCTCATCCTGTTCGCCAGCTTCGCGGTGGTTTGGAAGCTGATAGTCGCGATCCTGATCGGGTTCGCCCTGCTGGCCATCTCCATGGCCACTACGCCCCGCGACGGACGTCCCTCGCTTGACTGGGACGGCGCCCGCTGGCTCTGGCCCTGGTTGATCGGGCTGCTCGTGCTCTCGTTTGTGAGCTCATTCGATCTGAAGAAGTCGGAAGTGCTCTTCGGCGTCAAGGCGCCACTGGGTTGGTTGGGCTTCGGTGTCGACATGGCGGTGATGGCAATCTTCGCTGTAGTCATCTACTACCTGGCGATGCGGGTGCGTCTGGCTCCCGAGCGGGCGACGACGTACGTTCGAGAACTGACGGCTGAGGAGGCGAAGCTTCCCGAAACGCCCGCTGCCTGATACCAGCGCACGACTCAGCGGCGACTGACCGGGCCCTTAGGCTCACGGAGCCAGCCGCAACTCGCCATCAGTGCCGCCCCCTACTTGGATGGGCTCGCACAGTCTTGAGCAGGCCCCGGACCAGCACGAACAGGCCCAACGCCAGAGCAAGCCAGACGATCCAGCCGGCGGCCTCCGCCCAGGGAGCCCCGAGCGGCCGGATCGAGTTCCTGACGATGAAGGCGAAGCCGATCATAGCCAGACCGCCGAGGGCGGCGCCCATGGCGTCTACGTCAGCCTTCCCCTCCCCCTCCTGGCGCTCGACCATGGTCAGCGCGGCCGGCAGGATCGCCGGAAAGGCGAGGAAGAGGCCGCCGAAACGCTGACCGAACAAGTCACCTGCCAGACTGGCCGCTGTGGCGATGCCGGCCCCGAACGCGAAGCGAAGCAGCAGTTGCTGCCAGGTCTGTTGCTTCAGCTTGGCCCAGTTGACCGAGACCCTTTGGAAACGCTCGTCGGCAATCTCCTGCCTGACGCTCATCCCGGCACCAGCACGTAGAGCAGGCCGGCAACGAGGCCCCAGACCGCCCAGGAACCGGCGCAGGCCCAGAGCGTCCCCCACCTCGGTAAAAGAACCGCAGCGGTCACAGTTGAGGCGACCAGGGCGATGGCGCCCAGAATCATGCCCCCGGCTTCGGTTGCCGCTTTCTGCGGCTGGCTCCAGCCGGTCAGCAGCAGGCCGACAGTTGCGACGCTCGGGGCAGCCGCGAAAAGGCCGGCGAAGAACTTCGGCCGAAACATTGTGCTGAGCACGCTGATCATTACTACGAAAAGCCCTGCCAGCAGTGCCCTGATGAGTACATCACTCCCGGGAATGCTGCGCACTTCAGACCTTCCTTGACAGCAAGACTGTAAGCTTTTGCTCCTGATCTTGTGGCAGAATAGTACCTGAGCCAACCATGGACGAAGCCTCGCCCAAACCGCCAGACGGGCAATCGGTATTGAAGCCCAGGTCCCGGCTGGCCCTGCTGCACTATAGTGCCCCGCCGGTGACCGGTGGCGTCGAATCAGTCCTGGGGGACCAGGCACGCCGCCTCGCGGCCGCCGGCTACGATGTCCGCATCATCGCCGGGCGCGGTGAAGGCCAGATCGTCCCCGAAGTGGACTCCGCTCATCCCAGGGTCAGGCGCATCTTCCGCGAGCTGGTTGCCGGTCGGGGCGCGGACGCCGAATTCCGCGAGCTGAGCTTGACCATTGGCAGTCGCCTCCAACCACTCCTGGCTGATCGTGACTGCATCATCGTGCACAACGTTCTCACGATGCCCTTCAACCTGCCGCTCACAGCCGCTCTCTTGGATTCCGGCCGGCAGCTTGTGGCCTGGGTCCACGACGTTGTGGTGCGAGACGACGACGACTCCCCGGTCGAGAGCGTCAACTATCCTTTCAGACTCGTCAACCGGCGTCAGCCGGGCGTGACTTATGTCGCGATCTCGGAGACGCGCCGAGACGATCTGCGCCGGCTCTGGCGGGAGCCCGAAGCCGAGGCGGCGGTAGTCCCGAACGGCATCGACAGCCAGCGTTTTGCGGGGCTTTCGAGGAAGCTGATGGGGCTCCTCTCCATGATTCCGGTCGAGCGAGCCTGGCCGCTGATTCTCATCCCGCAGAGAGTGACCGAGAACAAGCGCATCGAGCTGGCACTAGCGGCCGCGGCCCAGCTTCGTGAGCGCTTGCCGGGGCTGACGATGCTGGTCACCGGACCGAGTGACCCACATTCCCAACGTGGCGAGCTGCTCTCGCAGTTACTCCGGCGCCGGCATGAGTTGGGGCTGGACGGAACCGTTCACTTCCTTGCCGAGCAGGCCGTTTCGGGCAGACCGCACCCTGTCAACGCCGACGACGTCGCGATGCTCTACCGCCTGAGTGATGTCGTCCTGCTGACGGGTAGAGCTGAAGGCTTCGGTCTGCCCTTGCTGGAGGCAGCCCTCGCCCGGGTACCTGTCGTCTGTGCCGCGCTGCCGGTCTTCCAGGAGATCAGCGGCGGCGAGATCTACCCCTTCCCGGTTTCCGGCGAGCCCTCCTCAATCGCGCAGTCGGTGCTCAAAGCGTTGGACACAGTGGTCGCCCGCGCCCGCCGGCTCGCGCTCCAGCGCTATTCCTGGCCGGTGGTCATGGAGCGCCTGGAAGCGGTGATCGCGGGCGCGGTTGCCCCTCAAAGCGTCCCCATCGCTCCTTAGCCTGGTCGGCGGTGCCGGTTCTCGCTGCCGATTCTCGTCTAATCAGCTGCCAGGCCGCCGCGGCTCTGCCTTCTCGCCGCCGTAGCGGCGCTCCAGCTCCTCTATGAGCCGCCGGCTGGCGGCCTCCAGGTCAGGCGAGTCGGCTGCCTTCGCCTCGGTTGAGCTGCTGGAATCAATCGGCTCCCGGCTCTCAATCAGCTGAGAATCCCTCTCCTCACCGAGAGAAGGCTGCGCGCTGATCTCGGTCTCACTCGGGCTCGCCATCGGTGAAAGAGGGTGTGATACCGAACTGGCTGCGATGCCTGTCGGTCGGGTGGCAGCGACAGAGTCCTCTCGTGCGCCCCCTGCCTCTGCGGGAGCACCGGAAGCCGGCTGACCGGTCTCCAGCGCGGGGAGTTGACCGGCCACAGCGCTGTTCACCGCTGCTATGTGCGGCGGGGCGCTACGTGAAGAGGTGGTCGTGTCAGCGGTGGCGGTCGCCAGCGGCTCGGGGCGGT
>JALZAW010000299.1 GCA_030948155.1 Candidatus Dormiibacterota bacterium
GCAGCCGCCACGCCACGGCCCGCAACGGTGTCGGAGTGCCGACTGCCTCAAACAGCAGCAGAACGTTGCTGCTTGCATCGCCAAGGAGCGCAAATGATTGTCAGAGTGTGGCACGGTTGGGCATCAAGCGCAGACGCTAGAGCGTACGAGGATCACTTCAAGACCGAGGTACTCAGACACCTCAAGCAGATCGACGGCTTTCGCGCCGCCCAACTGTGGCGCCGCGGGGGCCAGGGCGAGGTTGAATTCGTGGCCGTCACTAGCTACGAGTCGATCGACTCGGTGCGTGCCTTTGCCGGCTCGGACTACGAGCGAGCAGTTGTGGAGCCACAAGCGCGTCGAGTGTTGCTGCGATTTGACGAGCGCTGCAAGCACTACGAGCTGGCGGTGTCCGGAACCGACACTGAGGAGGCGAGGGGGGGCGAGTGAGGTGGGAACCCAACCTGGCTGCGCGACGACTGGCTCTTGCTGAGGATGGATGAAAGTGATGGGCCGTCTCGGGGAACGCCGCCATGATCGGCCCCGTCACCGAACGGCTGAAAGGCAATCGCACCGCATGGTGAGTTCAAGGAGGGCGCATGTACTACCTGTTGCTTTACGACGTCGTCGAAGGGTTCGTTGAACGTCGGGCGCCGTATCGGGACGCCCATCTCCAGCTGGCGCGGGAGGCCCATGAACGAGGCGAACTACTCTTGGCCGGGGCAGTCGAAGACCCGGCCGACCGAGCGGTGCTCGTCTTCAAAACCGACCACAAGTCGGATGTTGACCGCTTTGCGGAGAACGACCCGTACGTGAAGGAGGGGCTGGTGACGGTCTGGCGAGTCCAACGGTGGAACGTGGTTGTGGGCGGGGACTGACTAGGCCGAGGAATTGTTGAGGGTGTCGTCAACTCCCCACGTGGGCGAGCCAGCTCCGAATCTCAGCTCGGATCGCATCTTTCACTTCAACTGAGGCGAAGGAGGCGTCGACGCTGGCGGTGGCAAAGGCAGCCATGGCCGCATCGTCGTACCTGAATGCCGTGCGGATGTTCGAGTACTCGACGGCGAGCGGGGTGGCGATCATGGCCGGGATGTCGGAATTGATGGTGACCGTCAAGCCTGCAGCCACGAGGCGAGGGAAGGGATGGGTTGGGAGAGATGGGGCGAAGCCGAGTGCAACGTTGGATGAAGGACACACTTCCAGCGGTATATGTCGGTTGCGGAGCTCATCGACCAAGGCCTCGTCCTCGAGCGCTCGGATGCCGTGGCCTACGCGCTCCGCCCCGCCGGCCCCGATCGCGGTCCAAACGCTGTCGGGGCCGAGCGCCTCGCCAGCGTGGTGAACCACGTGCATCCCGCGAGATCGGGCATCCGCAAAGACCTCGGCGAAGGGTTCGAGGGGGTACGCCTCATCGCCGGCCAAACCGACGGCGACGACGCCGGAGTCGGCGTATTCCACAGCGAGCTCGACCGTGCGGATCGCCTGCTCGACGGATCGGCGGCGGGAATGGTCAAGCACTACCCTCGCCTCGACGCCATACCTTTCACTGCCTTCGGCGAGCCCATCGAGTACCGCCGCCAGTGGAATGGGCATGTCACCGACTCGCTGGCCGTGAGCTGCGGCCGTGAATGAGACTTCGGCGTAGCGAGTCCCCTGGGCAGCCTCGTCTTCGCAGTACTCCACCGCGATCCGACGAAAGTCCGCCGGCTGGGACAGGCGCGACCTGACGAGCGCGTTCTGAGCGAAGAAATCCGAGAAGCCTGTGAACGCGTAGCGACCCTCGGTGAGATGGCCCGGAACATCGATCCCGTTGGCGAGACCGAGCTCTCGCAACGTGGGCCACCGGATGGTGTTCTCCAGGTGCACGTGGAGATGGGCCTTCGGAAGGTCCCGTAGATCCCGCACTGGGGCGACAGCGTGGCTGCGCAATGGCACCCTGTGCAGGCGGCGTCCTGAGAGGATCATCGAATCGACGATAGGGTAGGTTCAGAGGCCCGAAGCCCGGCGGTGTGGAACCCGGCTCGCCGTGCGCGTCCAGGCGTGGAGGCCCGCGACTCAGACCAGCCTCCACAAGTGTCAAAGAGTCGCTTGAGCAAGTTCTTGACACTCATCGATCTGCACCGTGGCATCTCAACCAAAGTCTTCGTGGCCGCCCTGGCCGAATTTCGTAGAACCCCGCGCGATCATCACCAGCCAATCCACAACCCCACTGACAATTCCCCACCATGGAGCCCAGGCCGCCGCCGGCGTCGAGCTACCGCGCCCTCTTCGCCATCCCGGGCGTGCGCTCACTGGCCGTCACCATGCAGCTTGCGCGCCTGGGCGGCGCGATGTGGAATCTCACGCTGATCCTGTTCGTCCTCCAGCAGTTCCGCTCCCCCGTTCTGGCCGGGCTGACGACCTTCGTGGCCTGGGTGCCGGGACTGCTGGTCAGCCCGCTCGGCGGGGCGCTGATCGACCGATTCGGACGCGTCCGACTCATCGCATTCGACATGGGCGTCGCCGTGCTCACCGTCCTTGCCATCCTCGCGCTCTCGGGGCCTGGCCGGCTGACACCGTCCGGCCTCCTCCTCCTGGTCGGCATCAGCTCGATCACGGGCACGCTGAGCCGGACGGGTACACGGTCTCTGATCCCGATGGTGGTGCCGAGATCCCTCTGGGAGCGTGGGAACGCGCTCGATGCCACGACCTCAAACGTTGCCTTGATCGCGGGGCCGGCGCTCGCCGGCATGCTCTTCGCCTCCGTCGGAGGTCTGGGCACCATGGTCGTGCTGGGCGGGATCTGGCTCGCCGCCGGCCTCCTGGTCATCAGCGTCCGGGACGCGGCCGTGCCAGCCGAGGGTGGCAGGGGCAGCGTCCTCCTCGAGGCGCTCGAGGGCCTGCGGTACACGGTGCGAAACCCGGTCCTGCGCGGCCTGGCCGTGATCATGCCCCTGACCAACGCCGGCGACGGTATCTTCCAACTGGCGCTGCCGGTGCTCTTTCGCTCCTCCCCATACGGTGGTAGCGCCGTGGTCGGCGCGCTCTGGAGCGTGTTTGGGATGGCGGCGGTGGTCGGCGCCCTGCTCGGCGGCCGAATGGCGACCCAGGGCCGGGAGCGGCGCATCATCCTGGTCACGCTGCTGCTGGGGGCCACCGGCTACTACGTGGTCGCCGCGGCGCCACTCGCCGGCCTGGCGCTCCTGCTGGCGGCGCTGGGCCTGTCGCTCACCGGGGTCGTCGTGGGCCTGCACGACATCGCCATGTTCTCCTTCCGCCAGCGCGCTATCGACCCGGCCTGGCTCAGCCGCGCCATGTCGATCTCGATGAGCGTGAACGCGCTGGGCTTTCCGCTCGGTACCGCGCTGGCCGGCCCCGTCGTCCACCTGTCTCTGACCGCGGCCATGTTGCTGGGCGCAAGCCTGGTCCTGCTCGCCGCCCTGCTATCCCCGCTCCTGCTCCCAGGGCCGGCGGTCCCTCATTCCAGCGCTCAACCGAGCCAGTAGACCCGGCGGGGCGTTGCCGGCGAGCACGAGGCGGCCGGTCTCGACCGCCTCGGTCTGCTCCATCGGGGTGCCCTCGTCGACCAGCTCGCCAAAGGCGGCTGCGAGCGCCTGCCGGTGTAGGAGCCCGGCCACGAAGGAAAGCTCCCTGTCCCTGCTGGGTAGAGCCGTCCCTGACTCCCTCACTCCCCATATGTATCGACGGCTGGATTCCTTGTGCGACGACGTGATGCTTTGTAAGCGCTGTAACGGTAAGCGGCTTGGCAACCTCGAATTTGGCACCGAGCGCAGTAACGGTTAGGCGCGCCTATAGGAGAAGCACCCGTAAGAAGTTGCGCTCTGGCTCGATCCCCCTGCCCGCCCCACTGCCTCGCCGAGCCGACCCAGATGGCCTGGAACATCTTCGAGTCTGGTCCGTGCTGCCAGATTGTGCGACCAGGCTCCGTCGGCAGCCCGGCGGCGAGCGTCTTGTCCTCG
>JALZAW010000028.1 GCA_030948155.1 Candidatus Dormiibacterota bacterium
TCGAGCGTGCGGCTGAAGACGACCTTCGGGATAGCGCACCAGACGTCGGCGAACGCGGCCCCGAGCTCGTTGTCGCGCATCGACGGATCCGTCTCCCACGGCAGCATGGTCTCGTAAAGCCTGCGGCCGCACAGATAGCCGCCGAGCTCGCGTGTCTGCGCGATATGGAAACGAAACTGCTCCTCGCTAGGGGCCGTCCACCCGAACGCGCCCTTGCGGTCGGCGATAAAGCCGTCCACCGAGACGCCCATCGAGTAGATCAGCATGGCTTCAAGCTCACCGCACCGGAGCGACTGACGATGATCGCAATGAAATTCACAATTGAGCTTGACATCGGGCTCTCCTTCCTTCTGCCGGCTGCTCTGCTACAGCTACTGACCCGATCGCGAGCCGAAGACTCATCGTCGTGGGCGGTCCAAGCGATCGTACGGCCATTGCCGACGCCGCACTGAGATCCCGGAAGCGGATCGTCCACTGGGATAGCTCTGCGCATGAGGGCCAGCCCATTCGCTCAGGCTGAAATGCCCCAGTATTGGCCTCGTGCAGGGGTATCAACCAATGGACAGCTTCGGCGAGGACGCTGCCGAGATCTACGACGCCGAAGCGCGCGGCGATGAGCTGTCGACTGTCGCGTTATTGGCTGAGCTGGCGCGCGGAGGTCCCGCTCTGGAGCTCGCGGTCGGCACCGGACGCATCGCTCTGCCCCTGACCGCCCAGGGAGTCCGCGTCGACGGCGTCGACCTTTCGCCTGCAATGGTCGCCAAGCTCCGCGCCAAGCCTGGCGGCGAGCAACTGTCGATCACGATGGGCGACTTCGCCGACGTGCCGGTCGAGGGCGCCTACCAGCTGATCTTCATTGTGTTCAATACGCTGTTCAACCTCCTCACCCAAGACGACCAGGTCCGCTGCTTTGAGAATGTGGCTGGCCACCTCACTGACGACGGGCTCTTCGTCGTGGAAGCATTCGTGCCGAGCTTTCTGAGCCGCCTCCGCGACGACCAGTATGTCGACGCCGAGAAGGTTGCTGTCGACGGGGTTGTGTTCGACGTGGGGCGGCACGACCCAGTCACGCAGCGGCTCGACGAGAGCCATGTGGTGCTGTCGCCGGCGGGGTTGCGCTGCTGGCCAGTCGTCACCCGCTACGCATGGCCGAGCGAGCTTGACCTGATGGCCCGGATCGCCGGGCTAAGGCTGAAGGACCGCTGGGGCAGCTGGGAACGAGAGCCCTTTACCTCGACTAGCCGCAACCACGTTTCCGTGTACGGACATTGATCGGATCGCCGTGGCACCCGAGCACCCGAGAAGTGGCGATGGCTCATGTCCCGCTAACCGATCCGCAGCCGGGACGACAATCAAAGCATGAGCGATGCAGTGAGGTCGGATCTTGTCGACGTCGTTCGTCGCGGCTATGACGCTCTTTCATGGCGCTCGTGTGGCGACCAGCGGACTAACAGAGAAGCGGAGGCATCACCGTTAGCCGATCCCCTTGCGGCGATGATCAGGCTCGGAGCAGTCGACCGCCGCCGTCTCCGTCCGGTCGCCGGTAGAAGTTGGTCGCCGGTCGAATCCTGGTCGAGAACCTAGGCTTCGAGGACCGTCGCGACGTAGCCGACGGTGGGAGTCACCCGTGAGATCGGCGCGGCTGAAGACGGGTCAGCCAATCCGCTCGGCTAGGGACACGATGATCCCCTCCGGGCCGCGCACGTAGGCCATGCGCCAGATGTTCTCGTACTGGCCGATGTCGCCGACCAGCCCGTAGCCGTCCGCGGCCAGCCGGTCGACCGCGGCCTGGAGATCGTCGACCTCGAAGGCCACGTTGCGCAGCCCCAGCTCGTTGGCCATCGCGCCGGGCGATCCGGGCTGATGGTCGGGCCGGACGAATCTCGAGAGTTCCAGCCGGGTACCTCCGTCGGGCGGCCGCAGCATGACGATCTCTGTGCGGGAGTCGGGGATGCCGATGACCGTGTCCAGGAAGTCGCCTTCCACGAACATCTGCGTGCCCTCGACCTCGAGACCCAGCCCGACGAAGAACGCCGTCACCGTGTTGAGGTCCGCAACAGTGATACCGACATGGTCAAAGCGTTGTACATGTGACATGGGTCATCCTCCGGTGTTCATCTTGTCGATCCTCCTGCGGGCATCGTCGATTGTGGCGCAGCAGCCACGCGTCGAGGCGAGATCGAACGCCGCGCGGATCGTCCCAGCGAATTCGGCCTCGTGCGCGGGCAACAGGCAGGCGATGTGAGGACCGCCTCGTCAACGACGCATTCGTGGACCATCTCGGCGCCCGCCGCTGCCAGGTCTTCAACGGCTTTGTGGTCCGTGCTAGCTCGTCGGTTGCCGACGATGCCGGCTCGGGCCAGAAGCATGGTGCCGGTGCAGATGCCCGCATGACGCTGCCGTGGGCGGCGTCGGCCAGCACGGGGCATCAGCCCAACTCAACGATATGCTCGGGCGGCCCGAGCAGACCGACGGCTGTCGTGGCCAGGCCGCTATCCTGCCGCCGTGCGGTACGAGCTCAAGACTGCCGATTCGAGCTTTGTCCACGAGGAGCCGGAAGGAGTCGTGGATCTGAGAGCGACCTGGGAATCTGAGGCGGAGCGCTGGATCCGCTGGGCTAGGGAGCCGGGACACGACTCCTATTGGCGCTTTGCGCGCGACGCCTTCTTTGAGCTGGTGCCAACCCCGAGGCGACGCACTCTGGATCTAGGCTGTGGCGAAGGTCGCCTCTCTCGTGACTTGGCGGCCCGCGGCCACCGCGTGGTGTCGGTGGACGCCTCACCAACACTGGCTAAGGCGGCCGCGGCGGCCGCGCCGGACATCCCGGTACTGGTCGCCGACGCCGTTGCGCTCCCGCTGGCCGCCGGATCTTTCGACCTGGTGGTCGCCTACATGAGCCTGCACGACATGGACGGCATGGCGACCGCGGTCGCGGAGGCCGCCAGGGTGATGGCGCCCGGCGGCGCGCTATGCATAGCCGTGGTGCACCCGTTGAACTCGGCGGGCTGCTTCGCCGGCTTGGAGTCCAATGCACCCTTCGTGGTCGAGGGCTCCTACATGGATGCGCACCCATACGTGGACGAGGTCGAGCGCGACGGCCTGGCGATGAGATTTAGCAGCAACCACCACCCGCTCGAGAGCTACTTCAGGGCACTGGAGAATCGCGGCCTGCTCGTCCAGTCACTGCGCGAAGTGACCGAGGACGAGGAGTCGACGCGGGCCGCGGCCCGCCGTCACCGATGGCGCAGGCTGCCCCTCTTTCTATTCCTGCGCGCGCTGAAGCAGTAGTTTGCGTCCTGCCCGCTTTCGGACTGCCACAGTTGCTTCTGGACTGAACGCTGCGCCGTTCCTCTTCATCACCATCCTCGACCGCGTGGTTGGCGAGGAGCCTCAGTAAGAGACGCCAACAGGCGGTCGCTCAACGGGCTCCCGCTACGGGACACCCCGGTGGACGCCCGCACGCTCGCCGGGGGCATCCCACAAGTCCTTCGCGTTGCGAGACCAATCCATGCAGTGCTACGACGGTGTGCCTGCTCCGATGGACGTCATCGCGGGAATGTCCGGAGCACCGGCGCTAGCTGCCGGTGCGCTCGCGGTGCTTGCATCCCGGCCAGCAGCAGGGCCGGCGCTGGCCATTCTCCAGGTCCTCCTGCGTCCGGCGAATGCGCCCTTCTCGGGTCATCTCCTGCTTGGCGTCCTCGACCCAGCAGATGAACACGTTGCGGGCCAAGGGGGTGATGTCCTTCCAGGCGTCGAGTGTCGTGCTGTTCGCGATCAGGGCCTTGCGCAGGTCTGCGGGCAGCTTGTGCACCACCCCACCGGGCACTCGCTGGCTGGTCACAGGGGCCACGGTAGCAGGCTGGAGGCGAACCGCTTAACCATCCTGCAGCGGGGCGGCAAGCGGGCATCATGGGCGGATGCGGCTTCGCCCCGACTATCCCGTGTACACGGCCCGGCTGGCGCTGCAGCCGCTCTCGGCCGCGGACACCGAAGATCTGGTCGCCTACCGGTCGCTTGAGGACGTGTGTCGATTCGTGCCGTTCGAGCCGATGGGCCCGGAGACGGTCACCGAAAAGATCAACAGCGCATGGGCCCCGCAAAGAGATCACAGCTGAGGGTGAGGCGCTCACGCTCGGGGTCGAGTTGCTCGAGAGCAACCACGTGGTCGGGGACGTGATGCTGTTCTTCAAAAGCGTCGAGCACCGAAGCGGCGAGATCGGCTGGGTGTTCAATCCCGGCTACTCCGGCCGCGGCCACGCCTCCGAGGCAGCCCACGCCTTGCTCCATCTGGCATTCGACCAGCTCGGCCTTCACCGTGTGATCGCCAGGGTGGACGCCCGGAACCAGGCCTCCCTCCGGCTTGCTGACCGACTGGGAATGCGACCCGAGGCTCACCTGCTTAGCAACGAGTGGTTCAAGGGCGTCTGGAGCGACGAGATCGACTTCGCCGTCCTCGAGCACGAGTGGGCAGCCCAGCACACCGACGGCCCCCAGTCATGTCTCTGGCCACTTTTCGAGCCCCCTCACCGAGCGCGATAGCCGCCCGTATGACGAACCTCTCTAGCGGCACTGATACAGCTGTGGCTGTGGTCGCTGGCCAGCCGGAGGGGTCATTCGCATAAGACCCGCCCGATGAAATGCCCGGTGAGGTAGGGCTGACCGATTACGAGGCAGATCGCGGTTGACGCCGGCGAGCGCCCGGGCTCACGCCAGGATCTCCTCCAGTTGCGGTCGCTGTTCATCATCAGAGCCGGGATCCCCTGCGGGAGTGCCTGCAATCGACATGCTGCCGCAAGCGGTTGGGAGACACGTCAAATACTGGCAAACGCTCCAAACGAACTCGAAGGGAGAGGCCGGAGCTGGAGCGGGAGACGGGGCTCGAACCCGCTACCTCAACCTTGGCAAGGTTGCGCTCTACCAGATGAGCTACTCCCGCGCTCGACCGCTCAACCTTACCCGACCAGGTGCAGGCTCAGCCAACCACCATCGGCCTCCGGGATCTACTGCCGCAATCCCACTGAGAGGGCGCCCAGAGGGCGGCGTAACCGGGCTGCAGATGGTCGAGACTGCCGCCTGAATATCGAGAGGCGCGGCCGGAGACGACCTTCCCCTGCCAAGCGTCGCTGACTCGGCTACAAAGATGTCAGGTGTTCACTTCGCTAACTCTGCTCGTTCTGGCCGGACTGGCAGGCCCGCTGCTGGCCGGAGGAAAGCGGCCCTTGGCCCCCGTGCTGGTGGGCGAGCTGATCGCCGGGGCGGTTCTGGGCAGGACCGGACTGCACCTGCTGGACGCCGGTGCCCAACCCTTTCCGGCCTTCTTCTCGTTGGGCTTTGCAATGCTGATGCTCACCGCCGGCACCGAGGTCGACCTGGGCTCGAAGGAGTTGCGTCGGAGCGCGCCCCGAGCCGGCCTTGCCCTGCTGGTGACACTCGCGGCCAGCATCCCTGTCGGCTTGGCGATCGGCTCCCTACTCCGGGTCAATCCTCCGCAGCTTTTCATTGTGCTGTTGGCCGGCAGCTCGGCAGCTGTGGCGTTCCCCACCATTCAGGAACGCGCGCTCAGGGGGCCGGCCGTCGCCCTGCTAATCGCCTGGATCACCCTCGCCGACGCCATGACCGCCCTGCTCATGCCGCTCACCCTGACGGGCGCCGGCCGACTCCCTGCGGCACTTCTCGGCGACGCGCTGATAGTGGCGGTGGCATCCGCTGCGATCTTCGCCGGGCGCCGGCTCTTCAGAACCGGGGTGGCGGATGAGGCCAAGCGCGAGTCGAAGCAGCGGCACTGGGCCCTGCAGCTGCGGCTCTCGGTGCTGCTGCTCCTGGCGCTCGCCGCCATCGCTGACCACACCGGCGCCAGCCTGCTCGTGGCAGGGTTCGCAGCCGGCATCGTGCTGCGCCAGTTCCATGAGCCGCACAGGCTGGTTTATCAGCTCGCAGGTCTGGCAACGGGCTTCTTCGTGCCCGCCTTTTTCGTTCTTCTGGGAGCGACACTCGACCTGAACGGCCTGGTGCGCTCACCGGCGGCCGTCGCGCTGGCGCTGGCGATGGCCGTGGCGGCCACCGCCGTGCACGTCGTGGCCGCGCTCGTGGCCGGGCAGGAACGTAGAGTGCACGCAGGCCTGCTGGCCTCCGCTCAGCTGGGCCTGCCCGCCGCCGCCGCGGCCTTGGGCCTCGCCAGCGGCGCTCTCTCGCCGCCGTTGGCCGCTGCCCTGGTGGCGGGTGGCTGCCTGACACTGATCCCGGCGACCGTCGGCGCCACGCTGCTGGCCGCCGGTGGAACCACAACCGAGGTGGCACCAGCGCGTGTAGGAGGCCGGTCAGCGAAACCACCGTAGCCGCCGCATGGCCGGCGCCCGCACGCTAAGGCTCGCCGGGCCGCAGCCTGGCTATCTGCCTTGAGGACCTTCTCGCTTGAGAAGGACCTTGAATCGAGGAGCGCCGGACCGGAACGGTTGTCCCTTCACCTGGAGAGATTCGGGCCCCAGAGTTTGGCGGTTATTCCTCAACCACCCGGCATGTGAACAACAGACAGGCACAGATCAGCGGGGTCCGCCGGAGCTGACAGGAGACTACTCGCTAGTTAGGGGAGTGCTGAGCTGCTGCCGCCAGCCTGGAGCCAGAAGATGCTGGCGAAAGGCCTGCACTGCGGGGCTCAGTATGCGCTCTCGGGTCCACACCACATGCCATCTCCGGCTGACCGGGAAGCCTCTGACGGGGACGATGGCCAGATGGCCCAGCTCCACCTCCAGCCGAACCGCGTAGGTGGAGAGGATGGTGACGCCCAGACCCCTGGCCACCGCCCGCTTCAGGGCACCGTTGCTGGCCATCTCCATGGCGGGCTCCGGCTCCACCCCGTGCTCACGCAGAATCGACTCCGCCGACTCCCGGGTGCCGGAGCCGGCCTCTCGCAGAAGCAGCGGACCGCCCCTTAGTTCAGCCGGTTCGACCAGCCGGCGCTGGGCAAAGGGATGGCTGGGAGCGCTGAAACACTTGAGTTCGTTGTTCAGGAACGGCTCGGCGTCGAGCAGCTCGTCCTCCCAGAGCCGGCCGGCGACGCCGATATCGGCGTCGCCGCTCAGCAACAGCTCCCGGACTCGCTGGCGGTTGACCACCTCGAGGCTGAGGACGATGTCCGGATGGCTCTGGCGGAACGCCGCCATGGCGTCGGGCAGCACGTAGATGCCCACAGTCGTGTCGGCGGCGATCCTGACCGAGCCGCTCTTCAGACCTGCGATGTCGTCGAGGGCGTCGCCTGTCTCGCGGACCAGGGCCAGGATCCGACCCGCCCGCTCATAGAGCGCGGTTCCTACCTCAGTCAGTTCAATGGTCCGGCGGCTCGACTGGAATACTGCGAAGCCGATCGATCGCTCCAGCGCCTGGATCTGGTGCGTCACTGCGGATTGCGTGAGAGCGAGGGCCTCGGCGGCGCGGGTAAAGCCGTTGAAGTCCACGACAGTCTTGAAGATGCGCAGCTGGTGAAGTGTGATTCGGCGCTCGAGGACGGAAGTGAGCATGATTGATTGCTCATAATCATATGCTCAAAATGATCTTGACAGCATTGTGTCCCCTCGGTACGCTCTGCCAATGGACGAAGAACTGAGGCCTGGCCTGAACCGCCGCCGGCCCTGGCTCGCCGACCAGACCGCGCTCCCACCGAATGAGTGCCGGACGAACGGGTGACGCGGTCTAACCACCCGCTGCGCGAGCTGCGAGCCTGGGGCCAGAGTCCCTGGGGCGACGAGTTCCGCCACCAGCGGCCGTCGTCCGAACAGTTGGCAGATCTCGTTTGGAGGCAGGGCATCGTCCTCACCTCGAAACTGACGACCTCCCGCAGCGCGCTCGCGGCAGGTGATTGGTATGGCGCTGACACCCGCCCGACCGCTTCCAGGAAGCCTGGGGACGAAGGCGATCTAAGAAGACGTGGCGCTCCGCGACATTCAGGCGGTGGCCGACCTGTGGCTCAGGCGCGCTCGTTGCGGAAATCAGCTCGACGATGAGCGAACTGAACACCAATCGCCGGCCGATCTTCATAGGCATCGGTGGTGACAGCGGAACGGGTAAGACGACCATCACCTCCGGCTTCTTCAGCATGTTCGGCCCAGATCAGATCACCTCGATCTGCCTCGACGACTATCACTCGCTGGACCGGCGCGAACGAAAGCTCGTCGATCTGACCCCGCTCAACCCGCGAGCCAACAACTTCGCCCTCATGGAAGAGCAGATCTGGGCGCTGAAGCGCGGGGATCGGGTCGACAAGCCCGTCTACGACCACAGTGATGGCACCTTCAAGGCGCCGGAATCGGTTGAGCCCCGCGAGGTGGTGGTCATGCAGGGCCTGCATCCATTCCTGGTGTCCGGTATCAGGCATGCGTTCGACCTCAAGGTCTGGCTTGACCCGGAGCCGGAACTGAGATTGCGCTGGAAGGTTCAGCGCGACGTGGCCAAGCGCGGATACACGCGCGAACAGGTGTTGGCCGAGTTGGAAGCTCGCGGTCAGGACGCCCAAGACCATATCCTGCCGCAACGCCAGCACGCGGACATGGTGATCCGCTTCAGCCGGCCCGACTCATCGGCTGACATGGATCATCTCAACGTCCAGATACTGCAGCGGCACACCCTGCCCCGCCTCGCTTTCGACCGCGAGCTGTACGCCACCGACGCGCTCCGGCTCGAGCTGGATGTGCTCGATGAGGACGGCCGGCGAGCGGACGTTATCGAGATCGACGGCCGGATCACGAAGGAGGCTGCCCAGCTCATCGTTGACAACGTCTGGGCGCACGTGGACGGCCGTCACGGCCACGTTCACCGCGTGCCGCCTGAGATGCTCGGCAGTTACGAGGCGGCAGCTCGCACTGGCCGCCACAGCGACCCGCTCGCTCTGACCCAGCTCATCCTGACCCATCGCATCCTGTCAGCCCAGAAGTCATTCTTGCTCCGCTTCAATGAACACGAGCATGCAGAGCTGACCGCCGACCACGGGCACATGTGAGATGTCAAACCAAACCAATGGAGGTAACCCTTTGCAAGTCACAGCTGAAGAGCGCGCGCAGTCCCGCTGGGCTGCCGGCGTCATCCCTTACAAGCAGATGGGCTACTGGCGGCCTGACTACGAGCCTGACGACACCGATGTCCTGGCCGCCTTCCGGATCACGCCCCAGGTCGGCGTCGACCCGGAGGAAGCGGCGGCTGCGGTGGCGGGCGAGTCCTCCACCGCCACCTGGACCGTTGTTTGGACCGATCGCCTGACCGCTCTTGACAACTATCAGGGCAAGGCTTACAAGGTGGTGCCCGTCCCGGGCAGCGATCCGCCGCAGTACATCGCCTACATCGCCTACAAGCTCGACCTTTTCGAGGAAGGGTCGATCGCGAACATGTCCTCCTCGATCATCGGCAACGTGTTCGGCTTCAAGGCGCTGAAAGCACTCAGGCTGGAGGACGTTCGAATTCCCCGCGAATACGTTAAGACCTTCCAGGGGCCGCCGCACGGGATCGTCAACGAACGCGAGATGCTGAACAAGCACGGCCGTCCCCTCTTGGGGGCGACCACGAAGCCCAAGCTGGGCTTGTCCCCCCGCAACTATGGCCGAGTCGTGTACGAGGCGCTGCGCGGTGGACTCGACTTCGTCAAGGACGACGAGAACACCAACTCACAGCCGTTCAACCGCTGGCGCGAGCGCTACCTCTACTGCATGGACGCGGTCCAGCATGCGATGGCCGACACGGGCGAGATCAAGGGCCACTACCTCAATGTCACGGCAGCCAGCATGGAGGAGATGTACGAACGGGCGGAGTTTGCCCGGGACCTGGGCAGCGTGATAGTGATGATGGACCTCACCGTCGGCTTCACCGCCATGACCTCGATGTCACGCTGGGCCCGCAAGAACGGCGTTCTCCTCCATCTTCACCGCGCCGGTTACGCCACCTACGCCCGGCAAAAGAACCACGGCATGAACTTCAGGGTTCTCGCCAAGTGGTGCCGGATGCTGGGCGTCGACCACATTCACTCAGGCACCGTTGTCGGCAAGCTCGAGGGCGACCCCAGGGCCATCCAGGGCTACTACGACACACTGCGCAAAGACTTCATCCCGCGCGATGGCACCACCGGCATCTACTTCGACCAGGACTGGGTCCACATCCCAAGCGTCATGCCTGTCGCTTCCGGCGGCATTCACGCCGGCCAGATGCACCAGCTGCTGCACTACCTGGGCGAGGACGTGGTCCTCCAGTTCGGGGGTGGCACCATCGGCCACCCGCAGGGTGTTGCGGCCGGAGCGACTGCCAACCGAGTAGCTGTCGAGGTGATGATCCAGGCTCGCAATGAGGGGCGCGACTACCTGCGCGAGGGTCCGGACATCCTGCAGCGCGCTGCTCTCTGGTCGCCTGAGCTCCGAGCGGCCCTCGAGGTGTGGGGCGAGATCAGTTTCGATTACGAGTCCACCGACGTGCCCGACATGGTCGAGACGCCAATGCCGGTGGTGTCCTGATGCGTATCAGCCAAGGCACCTTCTCCTTCCTGCCCGAGCTGACAGACGAGCAGATCAGAGCCCAGATCCAGTACGGCCTGGACAACGAATGGGCTGTAGCTATCGAGTTCACCGACGACCCCCATCCGCGCAACTCCTACTGGGAGATGTGGGGCATGCCGATGTTCGACCTTAAGTCAACTGAGGAGGCGGTACGCGAGGTCAACCGGTGTCGCGAGGCCTTCCCCCACCGCTACATCCGGGTCAGCCTCTACGACGCCAAGCTGACGCGGCAGACCATCGCACTCCAATTCATGGTCAACCGCCCGGCCGAGGAGCCGGGCTTCCGGCTCGAGCGCCAGGAGAGCAAGGATCGGATGGTGCATTACACACTGCACTCCTACGCCAGCGAGCGTCCCTCCGGCCAGAGATACGGCGAAGGCGATGCCTGAGCAGTTGGCACCGCCTCCGGCCCGTTCGCTGGGCCCGGGGGCGCGTGTCCGCGAAGAGCCGGCCGAACTCAGTCAGGAGGAAGCGCTCCAGGCCCTCCGGGACGGGAGCGTGCAGACGGTCCTGGACGACCTCGACAAGGATTTGGTCGCCCTGCAGGAGGTCAAGGGCCGCATCCGTGAGATTGCGGCGCTCCTGCTGATCGAGCGGCTGCGCGCTGCTGCTGGGCTGGTTGCCAAACCCCCGACTCTCCACATGTGCTTCACCGGCAACCCCGGCACCGGGAAGACGACAGTTGCGATGCGCATCGGCGACGTACTGCACAGGCTCGGCTATGTGCGGAAGGGCCATGTGGTGGTTGTCACCCGGGAAGACCTGGTGGGACAGTATGTCGGGCACACGGCGCCCAAGACCCGAGAGGCGTTGAAGCGGGCCATGGGTGGAGTGCTCTTCATCGATGAGGCGTACACGATCTACCGCCTCGACAACGAGCGTGACTACGGCCAGGAGGCAGTGGAGCTGCTGCTCCAAGCAATGGAGAACGATCGCCACGACCTGGTGGTCATCTTCGCCGGCTACAAGGACAAGATGGAGCGTTTCTTCGCCGACGTGCCCGGAATCAGCTCTCGCATTGCTCATCACATCGATTTCCCGGACTACGGGGACCAGGAGCTGATGGAGATCGCACGCCTGATGTTGAATGGCGAGAATTATCGGCTGTCCCCGCCGGCCGAACGCGCTTTCGAGGACTACTTTCGGCGCCGGCGCGAGCAGCCGAACTTCGCCAACGGGCGCAGCGTTCGCAACGCGCTCGACCGCGCCCGTATGCGCCACGCCGTGCGGCTCTATACAACGGCACTGGCTGACGGCCATACTCCGACTGTCGAGGAGCTGACAGTCATCGAGGCTGACGACATCCTCAAGAGCCGCGTCTTCAAGCCTTAGCGGTCAACCGAACGGCTCGACCAGGGCAAGCGGCGGCTGAGAACCAATAACCGCTCGAGATGGTGGAGCGGTTGATGGTTGCAGGGGGTGACGAGAATCGAACCTGTGTAGACAGCTTAGAAAAGGCGTCCGCACGGTAAACTCGGCTCCGCCTAAATTCGCATTTATTGGGAATTGGGATTGCAACGCGTTTCGCTCTTCTACAGCGATAGCCCGGTGCTTGACCAGAGGGTCCTCGATCGAGAACCCCCCGGCCAGCTTGCCCAGCATTGGACGAAGGTGAGCTCAAGGCGCCCAGGCGCTACAACCCCTGAAGGGTGGCGACCCGGAAAGAGATGCGTGGTCAGGCGGTTTCTCAGTCTCCGCTGTGCAAGGTCAGCGGTTGGCTTGACCCCTCGACATGGGCGTTCTGCGCGAGGGCGCGGAGCTGTTCGAGAGCTTCGGGACCATGCTTCAGCTGAGGGCCTCTGACCTCGCTAACTGAGTGGCCTGGCTTGGTTTCGAGGCTCATGCCGGAGCCCTCACTCTCCTCGAAACTGATCAGGGCGTGCACTTTCCCGGACTCATCATGGTGGGCATAGAGCTTGGTCACGTCTGCTCCTCTCGCTATTGACTGATGAAGCTGTATCCGACGCCGTAGCCCGACACCGCTGTCTGGCCAACATTCCTCACCGTGTAGAACGTGCGTCGGCCGCCGCCATCCGTCTGCAAGCGAACGTTCTCTACAGCGAGGATATGCTCCTCACCTCCTTGAACAGGATGCGCGCTTACCGAGTTGGCAGTGCCATAGCCCAACCCCCCACCCCATTGACTCCAGTCGTGCGCGTTCCCTGGTTGGAGGTCGTCGCCCGGTCCGGAGGAAACCCAACTGCCAAAGGCGTATTGGACGGTAGCCATACTTGCCCTCCTTCTGCCCGCCCGGTCTGTCACCATGCCGAGGCCACTTCGCTTCAACACCTTCCATGTCAGGCGAGCCGCGCACAGCCTCGGAGGCGTCCTATCTGGCAACAGCATAGACGCCTGGCCGACACTTGTGTTCCTCCTTCTGCGCCGGATGCCGACATGCTACGCACTGACTGTCACCATCTCCTCCAGCGTGAGGCGCGTGAGCTCGTCCAATCGGGGCGCTGGACCGGTTGGCCACCCTCAAGTCCGTCGATCCGCTGGCGGGACGCTTGGTCAAGGAGACCACCGACCCCATTGACCAGCTCAAGCCCTCTCTCATAACGCTCGGACTCAAGTTCGGCAGGCCCGTCCTCCGACCTCGCCCCTACCGCCTCACCTGCGAGCATCAAACTGCCCTGACTCGCATCCCCTTTGACATGCATTCAACTCCAGGCGGACGTCGCTATGACTGAGATCAAATCCAGGGCTTTGGGAGCGGGTGACGGGAATCGAACCCGTGTAAACAGCTTGGAAGGCTGCCGCACTACCATTGTGCTACACCCGCCTGAAAGGTCTGTTTGGTGGCCCGTACGGGCTTCGAACCCGTGATCTCCGGCTTGAAAGGCCGGCGTCCTAGTCCACTAGACGAACGGGCCGCGCCGGGGCCCCATTCTATCTGGCAGACCTGTTCGCGGCAGGTCTTCCAACCGCGCTTGACCGAGGAGTGCGATCAGACGCGGGCGTCGCCGCTGCCGCCTGCCGGGACCGCGTTGTGGCACTTGCCTGACAAAGCCGCACACTGGAGGGGTGGGATCCTCATCACACCCCGAGCGCATCGCCGCCCGAAGCGTCATCCCGGGTAAACGGCACGCGCTGCTTCGCCGGCGGCTGCTGGCTCTCGGCCTTCCCCTGGGCGTCGCTCTCCTCGTTATTCTCCTGGCCCTGCTCGAAGGTGACCTGCCGGAGGCGGTTCGCGACATAACTCGCGCCGTCCGTGGCTTTGTCAGTCGCGCGGGACCAATCGCCAGCGTCGCGCTGCTCTACGTCGAGGAGTCGGGCGTGCCGCTGCCGGTACCCGGCGACGTGTACGTCATCTACCTGGGCCACCAGGCGGGTTTTCAGCTGCTCAAATGGCTCGGCGCCTGGCTGGCCGTGATCACGGCCGTCACCGCCGGCGCCACCAACATGTACC
>JALZAW010000300.1 GCA_030948155.1 Candidatus Dormiibacterota bacterium
CTGCGCCCGGCTTCAATCTGATCCAGCAGCTGCTGCGCCTGCTCGTAGAGCTCGCGGGCGGCGGCGCCCATTTCGGGATGGGAGAGGATGCCCGGAAAGCGGCCGCGCAACTCCCACGCGTGGAAGAAGAAAGTCCAGTCGATGTAGCGGCGCAGCGTGCCCAGCTCCGGCTCCACCAGCCGCCGGCCCAACCACGCGGGCACCGGCAGATCGTCGAATTGCACCAGCTCGTGGTTGGCGCGCGCCCGCTGATAGGTCAAGAGCGGCCGCTTCTGCTTGTCGCTGTGCTGCTCGCGCAGCGCGGACTGCAGGTCCCGGTTCTCCTCATCGAAGTCGTCCACCTGGCCCGGGTCGAGCAGTTTCGAGACGACGCCCGCCACGCGCGACGCGTCAAGCACATGCACGGTGGGCTGGCTGTAATGCGGCGCTATCCGGACCGCCGTGTGCTGCTTGGAGGTGGTGGCGCCGCCGATCAGCAGCGGCACCTTGAGCTCCCTCCGCTCCATCTCCTTGGCCACGTTGACCATCTCGTCCAGCGAGGGAGTGATCAACCCTGACACGCCCACCACATCTGCGCCCTCGGCCACAGCTGTGTCGAGGATCCTGTCAGCGGCCACCATCACGCCCAGGTCGATCACCTCGTAGTTGTTGCAGCCCAGCACCACCCCCACGATGTTTTTGCCGATGTCGTGCACGTCCCCTTTGACGGTGGCCAGGACCAGCTTGCCCCGCGCCTGGCTCTCCGCCGAGTTCGACTTCTCCGCCTCCATGTAGGGCTGTAGATAGGCGACGGCTCGCTTCATGGCCCTGGCGCTCTTGACCACCTGCGGCAGGAACATCTTGCCGGCGCCAAAGAGATCGCCCACCACCTGCATCCCCGCCATGAGGGGACCTTGAATGACCTCCAAGGGCCGGGCATATTGCCGCCGGGCTTCCTCCGTGTCGTCCTCGATGAAGTCGACGATGCCGTGCACCAGCGCGTGTTCCAGCCGTTTTTGGACTGGCGCCTCCCGCCAGAGGAGGTCCCGCTCGCGCTGCGTGCCGCCGCCGGAAACAGTGCGGGCGAACTCGATCAGCCGGTCTGTGGCATCGGGCCTTCTGTCGAAGATGACGTCCTCGACCAGCTCCAGCAGATCGGGCGGGATGTCCTCATAAACCGCCAGCTGACCGGCGTTGACGATGCCCATGTCGAGCCCTGCCTGAATCGCGTAGTAGAGGAAGGCCGAGTGAATGGCCTCCCGAACTCTGTCGTTGCCCCGGAAGGCGAAGGAGAGGTTCGAGATGCCGCCAGAGATCTTGACGCCCGGGCAGCGTCGCTTGATCTCCCCGGCCGCCTCGATGAAGGCCTTCGCGTACTGGCTGTGCTCCTCCATGCCCGTCGCTATGGCCAGGACATTTGGATCGAAGATGATGTTCTCCGGCGTGAAGCCGACCTCAACGGTGAGAAGCCGGTAGGCCCGCTGGCAGATCTCCACCTTGCGAGCCGCAGTGTCGGCCTGTCCCCTCTCGTCGAAAGCCATGACCACCACGGCGGCACCCAGGCGCCGGACTGTGCGGGCCTGTGCCAGGAACGGTTCCTCACCCTCCTTGAGGCTGATCGAGTTGGCCACACCCTTTCCCTGCAGGCACTTGAGCCCTGCCTCTATCACCGACCAGCGGGAGGAGTCGACCATGATCGGAAGCCGGGCGACCTCAGGCTCGGTGGCGATCAGGTTGAGGAAGCCGACCATGGCCTCCTTCGAATCGAGCAGATCGGCGTCCATGTTGATGTCGATCAGGTTGGCGCCACCGCGAACCTGCTCCAGCGCTACCTCCAGGGCGCCCCCCAAATCCCCTGCCTCGATCAGGCGCCGGAAGCGGTTGGAGCCGGTTACGTTAGTGCGCTCGCCGATCATCACGAACGTCGAGTCAGGCCCGATCTCGAACGTCTCCAGGCCCGCGAAGCGAGTCCTCCGAGGGATCGTCCGCACGGCTCGCGGCGTGACTCCGCTGACCGACGCGGCGATAGCCCGGATGTGGTCAGGTGTGGTGCCGCAGCAGCCACCGACAGCATTGACCAGCCCCTCTCGGGCGAACTCACCCAGGAGCCGGCTCGTCTCGGGTGGCTCCTCGTCGTAACCGCCGAAGGCGTTGGGCAGCCCAGCGTTGGGATAGCAGCTGACATAGGTGCTGGCCACCCGCGCCAGCGCCGCCAGATGGGGCCGTATCTCACGCGCCCCCAGCGAACAGTTGATGCCTGTGATGAGCGGACGGGCGTACTCGATCGACGTCCAGAAAGCCTCGACCGTCTGCCCCGAAAGCGTGCGCCCGCTGCGATCGACTATTGTCACCGAGATCATCAGCGGCAGCTCCGGCGCCACCTCCTGAGCCGCCGCGATGGCGGCTTTGCCGTTGAGGGTGTCGAAGATTGTCTCGATCAGTAACAGGTCGGCGCCGCCGTCGCGGAGACCGCGGGCCGCGTCGGCGTAGGCGGAGCAGAGCTGATCGAAGCTCACCGGGCGGTAGCTGGGGTCGTCCACCCGGGGCGACATCGAGAGCGTGACATTGGTGGGTCCCAGTGAGCCGGCCACGAAGCGGTTCTCGTACTCGGCCGCGGCCTGCTTCGCCAGCTGGGCGCCGGAACGGTTCAGCTCGTAGACGATTGACTCCAGCCCGTAGTCGCGCTGAGAGATGCACGTAGCTGTAAACGTGTTGGTCGAGGTGATGTCGGCGCCGGCCTGCAGGTACTCACGGTGAACGTCTAGCACGACGTCCGGGCGGGTTAGGCAGAGCAGGTCGTTGTCCCCCTGCAGCGGCTGCCCATGGTCTCGGAAGCGCTCACCGCGAAAGGCAGTCTCGTCCAGGTGTCGGCGCTGCAGCATGGTGCCCCAGGCGCCGTCCAAAAGCACGATCCGCTGATCCAGGAGTCGCCTGAGCCGCGCCTCAGTCTTCAGTGCAGCTTCACCAGGTGCCGAAGCGGATGAGAAGGTCGTTCAGTCTCCGGCGTGGTGCGCGGCGGCGTGGCGCAGCGAAGGCTCACCGGCGGTTTCTGCGCAGAGATTCTCGACCACTTCCTTCAGGCTACCGGTCTCCCGGTAGATGCGAAGCTGGCGATCCGCGCTGGTGCCTTCCCGGAGGATCGTCTCTACGTACCTGACCGCCTCCCGAGACTCCAACTCGTCCACCACCTCGTCGATGAACTCCAACAGTTCCTCGGCCAGCTGAGCTGTGGGGATCTCGGACTGTCGGCCGAAGTCGATCAGCTTGCCGGCGGTGCCGTGCCGCATCGCGCGCCACTTGTTTTCGGCTATCAATGCTGGCATGTACTTGCGGAAGCCCAGGTTCCGCTCACGCAGGCGCAAAAGTTTGGCGCAGATCGCCTGGCACAGGCCGGCTATGGCCACTGTCTCTTCGATTCGAGTCGTCTGGTCGCAGCAGCGCCACTCCAGCGTGGGGTGGTGGGGATGCGATCGAAGGTCCCACCAGATCCGCTTGCCGTCGTCTATGCAGCCGGTCCTGATAAGCATGTCGATGTAGTTCTCGTACTCGTCGTAGGAGCTGAAGTCGGGCGGGATGCCAGTCCGGGGAAAGCGCGACCAGATGACGCTGCGATAAGACTTGAGCCCGGTCTCGCGTGCGTCCCAGAAGGGTGATGAGGTCGAAAGTGCCAGCAGGTGAGGTAGGAAGTAACGGGCCTCGTTCATGATCTCCATCCGCCGGTCGGGGTCCGGCAGGGCGACGTGGACATGAAGGCCGAAGATGAGGATCTCGCGGACGACGTCCTGCATCTCGTCTTCCAGCATCTTGTAGCGCTCTTTCTCGGTGATCTGCTGGTCCTGCCAGCGGGAGAAGGGGTGGGTGCCGGCACAGGCGATCCGCATACCGACGGGCTCCAGAACGCGATTCAGCATCGCGCGGAAGCGGGCGAGCTGTTCCTTCGCCTCACCCACCG
>JALZAW010000301.1 GCA_030948155.1 Candidatus Dormiibacterota bacterium
CCAATATGTGGAGATCTCCGAGGCGCGGCACCTCGACCAGAAGTACCACGTGGTGGCTGCCGAGCACTACGCCATCACGGGCGAGGTTTATTGGACCGATTCCTATGGCAGCCACCACCAGAAAGTGGACAGCGGTCTCGGCGACGTCGTCATAAGTACCCCGGACTACCCGCAATATGTCGGCCAGATCGAAGCCATCCCGATCACACCCGCCTCACCGCGATGAAGCTCGGTCGCCAGAGTGGACAATCAATTGTCGAGTTCGCGCTCACCATCACAGTTTTCTTGGCGCTGCTCTTTGCGGTGTTCTCCTCCGCGCTCTACTCGGTGCAGCGCTCGGCAGCAGTCACCGCCGCGGCGGCGGGCGCTCGGGCCGCGGCCGGCACGGACCCGTTCGACGCCAATCGGCCTGCTCTGGAGAGCGCCGGACCGATCATCCAAAAACGGCTTGCGCCTGTCCTTTTTGGCAGCAAACTGACGATCGCGCGCGCGGGAGCCGCCTGTCCCAGCCCCCGGGCCGCGGCGGTTGGCGAGTTGATCGTCTGCTCGGCCCTTGATCCAGCCAACCCCGGCTTGGTGATGGTAGGCATCCGCGGTCGGCCCTACAACCCATTTGGCTTCACCGGTCTGGCCTGGGAACTGGACGCCACCGCCGAGTTCCATCGGGAAACCTTCAGCCGGTGACCTGTGAAGCGGTCGGCAGCCTGCGAGCGAGCGACTTCACGCCGGGCCGTGGCGAGGGTATGGCACGGCAGCATCAGCGCGGCCAGGCTCTGGTCGAGACCGCAATCGTGCTTCCCCTGCTCTTTCTGCTCTTCCTCGGCTTTCTGCTTGTCATGGTCACCGCCCAGGCCTACGTCGATGTCGACACGGCCACGAGTCTGGCCGCCGCCTCCGCAGTCACCGCCCCGGCCAACGACAACGCCAAGAGCCGCGAGTTCGCACTGCAGACGTACAACGGCACCCTGCACCAGTCGACCTATTTGCAGCCGCAGGCACTGGCCGGCTGCGGCGGCTATTCGGCCGGCGGCTCTGTGACCTGTACAGGCAAGGCGACCCTTTACCTCTCCCGCACCCCGATGGCCGTCCTTGCCTTCTGGAACCCGCACTGGACCATCACCATCCAGGCCACGTCGACGGCGTACAGCTCGCCCTACCGATCCGTATGAAGCCGCAACTCACGTCCAAAGAAGGCCAGGCGGGACAAACGCTTGTCATCTTCGCTCTGGTCTCGGCCTTTGTGCTGTCGGCAATGATCGCCCTCGTGGCGAATGCCCAGATGCTCTACATCAACTTCAACCGAGCCGATGACGCAGCGCTACTCGCGGCCCAGGCCGGGGCATCGGCGCTAGACCCCAATAGCATCTACACCGACCATGTCCAACTGGACCACGGGCTCGCCCTCTCGCGCTGCAGTGGGGCAGCTCGCCAGGCGCCCTACATCATCGAAGTCGACTGCAGCGCCACACCCACAGTGGTGACCGCCCGAGTGGTCTTGAGAGTTCCGCTTCCCATCCCCGTTCTACCGCCGCCTGACGTCTCGGCCACCCGCACCGCCTCCATCGCCTACGGCGGCAGCCAGGGAGGCTTTTGAGTGTCTCGGTTTTCAGGGCACTAGAACACCAGAGATGCCCCGAAGGAATCTGGTTCTCACCGTTGGCGGTTCCCTGGTACTGCTGGCTGTGATCGGTGCTGTTTACCTCGAGATCGCCGTGCAGGCAAGAGCAACGCACACTGCCTGGACCGTCACCCAGGACATCCTCGCGGGCACCGCCCTCGACAGCAGCAATGTGCGTCAGGTGAAGCTTGCCGACACTGGCGATCCAGTCCTGTACTTCAAGGGCGATCCCATTCGGGACCACCGGCGGGCGGCCAGTCGACTCTCCGCCTCCCACCTGCTGTCCGATGACGACCTGATGCCGACGCAGTCAGTGCTCGTGCCGCTCACCTTCAAGTCAGCGCCGCCCATGCAGCGCGGCGACAAGATCGATGTGTACGTCCTGATGGGCGCCAAGACGATCCAGGTAGGGCGCGGACTCGTGGTGGAGCAGCCAAACCCGACCACCCTTTGGGTGCCGCCCGGTGATGAAGCCGCCTGGGTCACCCTGCAGGCGAACAACTCGGCGCTGTTCGCAGTTCGCAGCAGCGGCATTGGCGTGCCGAGCGGCGCCGGCCTGGCGCTCAATGAGGCAGCCAGCCAACTTGCCGGCTCCGCCTCAGAAGGCGGTTCGATGCAGGTTCCGACGCCCAGTCCCTCCGCCGCGCCCAGCAGTTCGGTCACCAGACCATGAGCTATGTCATCTCGTTCGTCGGCACCAAAGATGGCCAGGGGGCCACGTCGACTGCCCTGGCCGTCGCGTTCAACATTGCTGGACAAGGGCACACAGTTCTCTTTGTCGACGCTGACATGTCAGGCACCTCCACAGCTGTCGACCACGTCCTCATCGACCCCGCCCACCTGGGCATGAACAACCTCGTCGGGGAAGGGGCGATCAATTCGGAGATGCTGCTGGCCCAGGCGGTGGTGAGCCGAGAAGCGCGCCTCCAGATCGTGCCAGGCTTGCATCAGATCTACGGCAGCAACATCAGCCATCTGCTCCGGCGGCTGCTCAGCGGTCAGGCCCTGCGAGCGCTGCCCCATGACTTCGTTATCTTCGACCTCGGCTGCGCATGGTCCCACGTGCTGCTGCAGAATCCAAGACTGGAAGCGCAGGCAGTCTCCGCACTGTCTGCCCGCGTCTTCGTGGTCATTCAGGACGCCCCAGTCCGCCTCGCCCGCAGCCTGGACGTGCTTCGGGCGGCCGATCCCCCCAAGGCCGAAATCATAGTCCTCGACACGCGGTCCGGCGTGATGAGCCGGAAGGTAAAGGAAGCGATCACGAATCAGCTGCCCGGCCTCAGCATCACAGCCACCATTCCCTGGGATCAGAAGGGGGCCATCAAGGCCGAGGATGATGGTCGACCGATCTCCGGACTTGGGGAAGCAGTAGTGCGTCAGGCGGAGATCCTGCAGAGGGCCAGAGTGGTGCTGGAGACCGCGTCTCCGGCGGTGGCTCAACCGGCCGGCTGATGCGGCAGTTGAACCAGGCGGCAGACTGGCGCGGCCAGGAGACCGGTCAGATTCAGGAGATTCCTTGGCCCGACGTTGCCGATCAGATCCAGGACACGGCCCAAGCAGTCGCCCTCGAGCTCTACGAGTTCCGGCGGGAACGTGACCTCAAGGCGTCCGCTTGGGGCGAGGAGCACCTGCCAGAGCAAATCGAGGAGCTGCTCAACCAGGCTCAGGCTCAGCCCGGCCACTTCCGCCTTCACGGCGGCACCGCCACCCGGCTGGCGACGGATCCGCACTTCCGGCGCCAGGTCCATCGGGCTGCAATGGTGCTGGCATCGTGGCTCTATCCGCTCTCGAGGCTCCTCTATCTGGTCGACGGCCTGGAGGAGATCCACGTCTACCGCTGGGACAAGTGGCTGCTCACCACGAACCGCGGCAAGTTCCGGTTGGGCCGGTTGGGTAATCCCTTCAGCTCCAACCAGGAGGTTCAGGATTTCCTCCGGGAGCGGGTTCTCGCCATCCCGGGGGTGAAGGGCAACAAGACACTCAGCGACCGCAGCCCGGCTGCCGAGGCCAACTTGGGCCGTGTGCTGCGCCTTGCAGTGATCCAGGAACCCGCTGTCTCCGGCGACACGACCTTCGTCGCCACCATGCGACTGCAGGGCGTGACAAACCTGCACAGTCTGGACGAGTACGTCATGCAGGGCGCCATGCCGCGCGGTGTGGCGGAGTTCCTCACCGCCAGCCTGCGCGGCAAGGCGAACATCATCATCGCCGGAGGCACAGCCACGGGCAAGACCACCCTCCTCCGCGTTCTCTGCGGGATGGTGCCGCCGGAGGAGCAGATCCTGGTACTGGAAGATTCGGCCGAGCTGAAC
>JALZAW010000302.1 GCA_030948155.1 Candidatus Dormiibacterota bacterium
CGCAAACTCTTATCAACTCTTCAGGCGGCACGGCTCCGTCTGCATCCGTGACACAGATCACGTCCTCGTCGCAGCACTGTCCGAGAACGTGGCCGAATCCCTGCAGGATGGCCCCGCCCTTCCCGACCGCTTCAGGCTCTTCGACCATCTGCACGCGGCCGTCTTGGACTGCCATCTGGGCTACGAGCTCTCCTGTTCGGTCGCTACTGCCATTCACGACCACGACCAATCGGTCTTCAGGCGATAGAGCTGCCAGGTATGAGTCGACCGTTCGGCCGAGTCGAGCGATTTCGTTGCGCGCTGGAATCACGATCCAGCGTGAGCGATTCGCGCTCATGGATCTACCCCCTACAAGGGTGCCAAGCGCTAGCACCCACCTCTCAGCGTTCTTGCAAGGGACAACGCACCGCTCACCGGGAGTACTCACTTACACCGTGAGAATCTGTGCGGCCAATCGATCGGAGAACCAGTTATAGAAGGGCGGTCGCGGGCCGCAATCAATTGCAGCGTCGAACTACATGATTGATTCCGGCGTGTGGGGCCGAGCCAAGGGAGTGCGCCCCGGTTGTGGATCGTGGCCTACGTGCCGAACCGAAGGCTATCCGATGGCCAATGTCTCTGACCACGTGCAAGTCAGCGCCATCACGACCCGAAGTCCGAGACCGTCAGGTCATGGGCACGATCGCCTCTCAGGGCCCACGGTCGGGCCGGCAGAGGCAGAGCGCGAACCGCTCCCCGGGATCCGTGTACCAGTCGCTCAGCGTGAGCCCGCTGGCGCGCAGCGAGCCTTCGATGGAGGCGCGCGTGAACTTCTGGCTGATCTCGGTCAGGAGCGTTTCCCCGGCCTCGAAGTCGACCACGAGCTGAGCGCCCGGGACTCGAACGCGCTGCGTTCGCAGGGATCGCAGGTGCATCTCGATGCGGGACTGCCGGCGGTTGAAGACGGCGACGTGCTGGAAAGCATGCAGGTCGAAGTCGGCGTCCAGCTCCCGGTTGACCACCCGCAGGACGTTCAGGTTGAACTCGGCGGTCACGCCCTGCGCGTCGTCGTACGCCGCCACCAGCTCGGCCCCGTCCTTCACGAGGTCGATGCCGAGCAGGAAGGCGTCGCCTGGCTGGAGCAGGGCACCCACCCGGTCCAGGAACTCCTTGCGCTCCGGCTCGTCGAAGTTTCCGATGGTGCCGCCGAGGAAGACGACCAGCTGCCGCCCGTACCGCGGCACGCTCTGCAGGTGCTGCTTGAACTCACCGACCATGGCGTAGATGCGCAGGCTGGGATAGTCCCCCGCCAGCCGCCGCGCGGTCTGCTGGAGGGTGGGCTCGCTGATGTCGAAGGGCAGGAAGCACGTAAGCCCGTCGCGCACCCCGGCGTCGATCAGTGCCTGGGTCTTGACCGCCGCCCCGGCGCCCAGCTCGACCAGCGTGTCAGGCCTGACCAGGGAGAGGACCTCGGGCGCGATGCGCTGCAGGATGGCCGCCTCTGTCCGGGTCTGGTAGTACTCCGGCAGCTCCGTGATCGCCTCGAACAGCTCGGAGCCGCGGTCGTCGTAGAACCACCGCGGCGGCAGTGATCTCGGCTGCGTGGTCAGGCCGGCGCGAACGTCGCGGACCAGGTCGTCGAGCACGTCCTGACCGAAGGTGTGTATCGCGATGGTGATGGGCGCGAGGCTCATCTGGGACCTGCGTCCCGGGCGCAGCGAATGCCCGCGAAGATCTGCCGCTTGAGCCGGGAGTCCCAGTTGCGGAACGTGTTCCTCGTAGCCCGAGGCCGGGTCGCCCAGGAGCCGCCCCGGAGCACCTTGAAGCCGTCGCCGAAGAAGGGCTCGGAGTACTCGGAGTAGGGGAAGGTCGCGAATCCCGGATAGGGCGCGAAGTCGCTGCTGGTCCACTCCCAGACGTCGCCCAGCATCTGCTCGCAGCCGAAGGCGCTGGCTCCTTGCGGATAAGCCCCGAGCGGAGCACCGGCGAAGAGCTTCTGGTCGAGGTTCGCGCGCTCGGGCGTGGGCGGCTCGTCACCCCACGGATAGCGCCGGGCGCAGCCGGCACCGCGGTCCCAGGACGCCGCCACCTCCCACTCGAACTCGGTCGGCAGCCGCTTGCCCGCCCAGCGGGCGTACGCCTCCGCCTCGAAGTAGCTGACGTGGACGACGGGCAGCCCGGGGTCGACCGGCAGCACGTGGCCGAACCGCGTCGCCATCCACTGCCCGTCCTGGCGGAACCAGTACTCCGGCGCCTCGACGCCGAAGGTGAAGGCCCACTCCCAGCCCGGCCGGCTCCAGAACTCCTCGCGCTGGTAGCCGCCGTCTCCGATGAACTCGAGGTAGCTGGCGTTGCTGACCGGGAAGCGGTCGATCTCGAACGCCGCCAGGTCGACCTGGTGCCGAGGATGCTCGTTGTCGTAGGGCTCGTGGTGGTCGCTGCCGATCCAGTAGCGCCCGGCCGGGATCTCGACCATGCCCTCGCTCGCGGGGCGGGCTTCGGGCAATGGCGGCAGCCGGTCCCGATAGCGGCCCGGCGTGAGCTGCAGCGTCTGCAGGATCGTCTCGTTGTGCTGGTGTTCGTGCTGGATGATCAGGTCGTAGACGAAGCCGTCTCGCAGCAGCGGATCACCGTCGTCCAGGTTGATCTCCTCGAGGAGCGACAGGGTTCGCTGCCGGACCTCTCTCAGGTAGGCGGAGGACCTGGCCGGGTCGAGGAGCTTTAGCCGGCCGCGGACCACCCGCGGAGTCTCGATGGCGTTGTAGATGTGCTGGAGGCCCTGGTCCAGCGGGTCTGCTCCGGAGAGGTTCTGGACCAGCCAGAGCTCCTCGAAGACTCCGATGTGCGTGTAGTCCCAGATCGGTGGGCTCATGAGCTGGTCGTATTGGGTGGTCAGCCGTTGCTCGTCCAGCGGCGCCAGAAGCTCGTGAGTCCGCTCTCGGGCTTCGGCGAGGTCAAGCGCGATTCGCTCTTTGGGGTCCATGAGGTGTTTCCTTATCCGCAGCCCGAATACAGGATTCGAGCTGCCTAGCCGAGAGCCATGACACGGATCCAACCGGTCTTGCAACGGCTCGTGAGACGCCTGCCGTAGATCATCGGTCGACTTCCTCCTCGAACTCAGATCAGGCTGCCGGTGCTGTCTGCGCCTGGCGGGCCGCCCCGCCGGATGGCCGACAGCTCACTCTTGAACACATAGAGCGTCGGGGCAAGCTTTCCGTTACATGGCCCCGGGGCGGCGCCCCAACTACCTCACCCCGAGGCGGGGGGAGGACCCTTCTTTTTGAGGCTCTAGAGGGCGGCCAGGGCCGTGCGGATCAGGTCCAGGCCGGTGTTGGCCTCTTCTTCGGTCAGCACCAGCGGGGGGCAGAGGCGAAGGGCTCGGCTGCCGGTGGGCAGCAGCAGAAGGCCTGTCCGGAAGGCGCCCTCCATGACCGAGGCCGCGGTGGCCGTGTCTTTCAGCTCCACCGCGAGCATCAGGCCGATGCCGCGCACGTCGGTGATCTCTCGCGGGAACTCGCCGGCCAGGTTCTGAAGCCCCCGCTTGAGATGGCCCCCGACCGTGGCGGCGTTCTCCATCAGGCCCTCCTCGAGCAGGTCGAGGGTCGCCAGCGCGGCCACGCAGGCCACCGGGTTGCCACCGAAGGTGCTGCCGTGCGAGCCGGGATCCCAGTTCATCAGTTCGGCGGAGGCAAGGAAGGCCCCCAGCGGCATGCCCGAAGCGAGGCCCTTGGCCAGGCAGACGATGTCCGGCTCCACGCCCCAGTGCTGGTGGGCCAGGAACCTGCCGGTCCGCCCCATCCCGCTCTGCACCTCGTCGAGCACCAGCAGGATGCCATGGCGCGCGGTCAGCTCGCGCAGCCTGGGCAGGAAGTCGTCCGGCGGGACGAGGTATCCGCCCTCGCCCTGGATCGGCTCGACGAAGAC
>JALZAW010000303.1 GCA_030948155.1 Candidatus Dormiibacterota bacterium
GTTGATCGGCTGGCCGGAGGGAGTGACCAAGAGGCCCTGCAGGTTGTAGCCAGGATCCTGCAGCTTCACTGCCAGGCTCAGGACTGAGCGTCCACGGGGAATCTCGAACTGATAGGTGAAAACCTGAGAGCCGAAGATCGGTCGCCCGTTGCCCCCGGTGAAGACTCCAGAGAACGCGCCGCCCTGACCGTTGATGGGCACCAGCCCGCGGAGCGTGATCGGGACGGTCGAGGTAGTACCCCCGTGGTGCAGCACGACCGAGGCGGCCAGGTCACCGGGGGAGGCCGGAAGGGCGACGTGCACTGTGAACGACGCGGTCTGTCCGGGTTGGACGACCTGGCTGGCAGGCGTCACGGAGCCGCCGCTCTCAAAACGTTGAGTCGAGAACGAGAAATTGACAGTGCCGCTGTAGGAACTGGCGGGGTTGACAGTTGAGATGACCGCGATCCACGTTCCAGGCATCGGATCGTGGACGTCGACGTGGCCGAACCCCGCTGTGGCGCCTTGGGGCAGCGTGTAGGCGACGACCCGGCCGACCGGGTCAAAGATCGTCAAGCGGACAATTGAGTTGGGCTTCGCCTGGTCGTTCCAAGCGATGTCGCCGTCCAGCCGCTGGACGTTGGCAGGCACCGGGAAGGCGTGCAGCGCGTAGGAGACGGGCCGGCCCCGCTCATCGATGAAGGTGGGCGACGTCCCGACCGTGAGGTTCACCGAGCCGCTGTCCTGGGAGACCAGAGCCGGATTCAGCGTTCGCACCCCGGCTGAGACGGTCTGGACCTGGTTACTCGTGTTGGTGACCTTCAAGTTGAAGTTCTGGCCGCTGCCTGCATTGCCGGTTGAGATCAGTCGGGTGGGCGTAGGGATCACACCATTGCCCTGGCCCGGAGGTGAACCGTTGCCGTCGCGGACGGAGAGTGCCGTCTGGACCGCTCGGTAGGCGTTGGCCCTGCCCGCGCCCTGCTCGAAGGCGACCACTCCCAAGTCATCGGCCGAGCCGGTGATGATCTGCTTGATCAGCGCGGGAGTGGGGCTCGCGCCCCCGTGACTCTGGCGGTAGGCCTGAATGACAAGGGCCGCTTCACCCGACACCAAGGGTGCTGACTCGCTGGTGCCGCCGAAGGCCTGGACTGGGACCGGTTTTTTGGGCTGCCCGTAGCGGAAATCGCTGCAGCCCGTGTACTTCGCCAGGTCAGGGGTGCAGACGGACCAGCCCAGGTCGCCCGGAGCGACCAGGTCGACAGTCTGGGGACCGAACTGGGTGAAGCCGGCGGAGTTGATGGTGGAGATCTGGTCTGAGACCCAGCCACCTGCCGAGAGTGAGGTGGCATAGCTGCTGGTCTGCTTGTAGAGCCGCAATTGCGTGCTGGCGCCCACCCCTATCACGCCCGGGGCGTTGGAGGGGGTGCCGATGGTGTTTGTCAGCCCGGCGTCCCCGCTGGAGACCACCACCGTCACGCCGGCGGCGACAGCTGCGGTGTTCGCCAGCGAGATGGGATCGTTGGCCTTATCGGGATAGACGTTGGCGCCGAACGATTCGTTGATGACGTTGACGTGGTCGACCGACACCGCGTACTCGATGGCCTGCAGGAAGTACGAGTTGAACGCCTGAGTGTGCTCACCGAAGGTCTTGAGGCCCACCAGGTTCACGCCCGGCGCGACACCCTTGATCTTGATGTTGCAGCCCGGGGGAAGTGGGTGAGCCGGGTTGACCACCTGGCTCAGGTCATAGGACTGATTGCCCTGGGCGGCTATGGAGCCGGCGTCACCGAATGCCTCGCGAGCATCGGTGGGGGCGTTGGTGCCCTCCCCGCTAAAGTCCTGATAGTCGACAAAGATCGACTTACCGTTTCTCTGGAATTCGGGGTTGTTGATGTCCAGCCCGTCGGCGATGAAGGCGACTGTGACGCCCGCGCCGCTGGCCAGGTCATGAGCCGCCGGCTGGGTATCGCCTGGTTGATTCTCGACGTGCATCAGCTGGAGCGCTTCGGGCTCCAACAGCGGTACCGCCGGATTGGCGGGGCAGAGAGTCTGGAGCGCGTTCGGCGTGGCCGCCCCCGGCTGAGCGGCAACTTTTTCAACCAGCTGACGGCGGGGCATTGGTAGGTCAGGCACTACCGCCTGCACCTCCGGCCGGGCTGCCAGGCGAGCGCCCTCGGCTTTGGTGATCTTGGCGGCGACGGCGTTGACTATGTGCAGGCTCTTGACGTTCTGGGCGTGGACCTGACCCAGTTCCGCCTTGACACCTGCCTGCTCACTCTCAGTTGTCTGGGCGCGGCGGCCGGCGGAAGCTGGGTGGGCTGAGACCTCGGGATGCTGGTTCTTCAGGATGATGATGGAAGGCTGCTTCTCACCGACCGCCAACTTGGCGGCTTCCTGGGCCGAGAGCTGCCCCTGATAGCGAGGGGAGTTCGCTGCGCTGCCCGAGCCTGGCGTGGCCGCAAAGGCTTGGCCCTCGGCTCCAAGAATCAACAACGCTGAGCCGGCCAAGGCGAACAGCAACCGACGAACTGATCCGGGCACTACCTTTCTCCTCTCTCCTCGCAACCGCGGCATCCCACTGACCGGCTGGTGTAATAGGGGTAAGGGGATGGTAAGCACAGGGATGACCCTAGGTCAAGTCGCCTAAGGATGATGGCCACGCCCCAGGTAACAAAGGACAGTTAGGACGGGGAGGCTCCATCACCTGCCGCAGAACTCTTCGCTCCCTTTCAGCCGTCCCCGGTCCAGATTGGGTTGGTCAGCGCCAGAAGCGGGAACCGCAGCAGCTCCGGCTCCAGGTCGGGCCGGCTCAGGTCGGCTCGAACCAGGTCGTTGGCCGGAATGTGGAGCTCCAGTTCAGCGGCGAAGGCGCCGGCTCCCACCGGCCTTCGATGCACGATGCCAGCCCCATTCCAGACGCGTACCTCGCCAGCTTCAGAGGCTCTTCCTCGGACCGACACTCTGAGGAGGCCGGCCGGAGCCTCATCGCCCACCTGCCAGACCTGGCTTCCTCTCCGCAAGGAGAGTTCCAGCCGGTTACCGGTTTCTGCCAGGCAGACCCGGCCCCCGGTCAGAGCTGACAGAATGCCCGCCGTGGAAGGCTCGGCGAGCAGCCAGGTGACGGGCGTGCCCGGCGGCAGCGTCTCCGGCTTGCCGGTGTGAACGTCCGCCCCGGCGAGAGCAAAAACCCGCCTGCCCTGCCGCAGCAGGTCCTGCCAAACCTCGTAGCTGAGCCGGTTGAGGCCGACGCAGGGACCATGCCACACCTCCAGCCCGTGCAGCGGCAGCTGGTATCCGAACCGCCACTCCATACCGGGGGCGAAGGGATGGCTGGCGGACAGGACGCAGCCCTCCCCGGCCGCACTCGCCACCAGCCCCAGATCGTCAGCACTCTCGCAGCGGAAGTCGAGCGGCTGGCTGACGCCCCAGACGTTCAGGTGTCCGTGATAGGTGGTCAGCTCGAGACCCGGCACAAGAAGCAAATGGGTGCGGGCAGCCAAGAGTTCCGGCAGATGGCTTGTGGTGTTGTGATCGGTGACGGCGAGGAAGTCAAGCCCGGCATTTTCGGCGGCCGCGATCAGGGCCGTCAGCGAACCGGGTGCATCCGAGTGCTCGGTATGGCTGTGTAGCTCGCCGGCCAGCCAGCGCCTGGCGGGGCGTGCGCCGCCAAGCCGCATCGCGGCAGGTGCCGGCGGCTGGGACGAGCGAATGACGGGAACTTCGGCGGCAACCTCGCCGGCCAGAGAGTCGGCCCTGAGCGAAATGAGTAGCCGCACCTCCAGCCCCGCGTCAGCGACCTCGTACAGCCCCAGCAGCACGTGCCAGACGCCGGGCTCGATCCTCCCCGGTAGGTAGCCGGGCGTGGCCCGGCCTGCTGCCACACTGACCTCTTGCCGAGCACAGCCACTCCAGCCG
>JALZAW010000029.1 GCA_030948155.1 Candidatus Dormiibacterota bacterium
AGACCACGCAGGCCACCGCACCGCTGCCGGCGCGGCCAGACAGGGCGGCGGCCACCGGCGCGGCGCCCGCGCCCTCGGCGATCACCCGCGCACGTTCGGCCAGGAGCCGTATGGAATTGCGAACTTCGTCGAGGCTGACGACCACAGATCCGTCGAGGAGGGTCCGGCCCATCTCGAACATGTTGTGCTGGACGCTGGGGCCTCCGATGCCGTCCACGAAGGAGGGGGTGCGGGAAACCTGCGCCGGGCGCCCGGCGGCCAGGGAAGCGGCCAGAGGCGAGGAGGTCTCCACCTCCGCGGCAAGCACCGTGCAACTAGGCTTTCGCGCACGGAGGGCGGATGCGATGCCGCTGGCCAGGCCACCGCCTCCCCAAGGGATGACGACGCAGTCGACCTCAGGCAGGTCCTCGAGCAACTCCAGTCCGATCGTCCCATTCCCGGCCATGAACAGGTCCTCGTCGAAGGGATGGACGAACAAGCCGTCGAGCCCCGGATAGGAACGCTCCTCGAACACCCGCCACCACTGCTTGTACTCCGCATAGAGAATCCGCGCGCCGAGCCTCTCCAACCCTTCGACCTTTGTCTTCGGGACGCTCTCCGGCACGATCACCGTGCAGGGAATTCCGCAACGGCGCGCCACCCAGGCAAGACCCTGCCCCGCGTTGCCAGCACTCGCCGTCCAGACGCCTCCGGCCAGACGGCGCGGATCCGCCTGGAGGAGCAGGTTGGCTGCCCCCCGGATCTTGAAGGAGCCCGTCGGCTGGAGGTTCTCCAGCTTGAGGTAGATCTCGCCGGGAGCGTCGGGCACGTCGAGCCGGACCAGAGGTGTGCGGAGGGCGACGCCGGCGATCACCCGTCGCGCCTCCTCGATCCCAGTCAGATCGGGCACGGTTCGCAAATGGTAAGCCAGCTCGGCATGTCGACCTAGACCCCACACGCTGGGGGCGCCGACGCGGTGGAACTCGACCCAACTCCCCGGATTCCCGATGAACAGCGCGTCCTGGGCTCCTACGCGCTGCAATTGAGGAACTTGAGCGGAGTCCAACCCCACGCGCGATCGATGCTTGAACGGATGGAAGACCAACGAGAGCTTACTGAGCATGCGGCCCTAGTCCTCGACTACATCAACACGAGCAACCTTGACTACTGGATCGCCGCCGTGAGCGCCCTACGCCTGGCTATGGAGACAGAGCGCAAATAGTGCTGATGCCGGACCCGATGCATCTTCGGGTTCGGCGGCACATCGCCCGCTTATCACTTAACACGCCGAGCTACAAGAGACCGCCCGCCCGGGCCGACTCTAAGAGCCAAGTCGCGCCGCACCGCAGTTCAAATGGAAGTGGGGACCACGCCATTCGGGACAGTCCCCCTCTCGGGCCCACTCGCTGGACGAGTTCGGGCCTGGGTTCAGACGTTCGAAAACCGAAGCACGCGGTCCATCGTCCGCGCCGCCTCCCCGCTGAGCCCGGCCGTGACGTGGCTGTACGTGTTCAGCGTTAACGCCACGGTGCTGTGTCCGAGCAGTTCCTGGACTAGCTTCGGATGCGCGCCGGCCTCAAGAAGCACCGTCGCAGTCGTGTGGCGAAGATCGTGGACCCGAATACGTGGTAGTCCGGACCTTTCCACCGCCACCTTAAGCGCACTGGTCACCGAGCTGGACTCCTGAGGGTCACCGTAGCGGTTAGGAAAGATGAGCTCGCCACTTACATGTCGGCGCTGCTCTCGGAGCGCTTCCACGGCGATGGACGACAGGTGGATGAGACGCCGGCTCCGCGGTGTCTTGGTTTCCACGAAGACCAAACCACGACCTCTCTGCCTCTGGAGAGCCCGCTTCACCTGCAGGCGACCGGTCTGGAGGTCGACGTCGGCCCACCTCAGTCCCAGCGCCTCTCCAATTCGCAGGCCGGCCGTCCCGAGCAGGACCCAAAGGGGATGCCAGCGGCTGCCTCGGCTGCTCGCCAGCAACACAACAAGTTGCTGCGCGGAGAGCGCCATCATCTCCCGCTGCACTGGGCGGGGCGCCGCCACCACCTCGGTCGGATTCCTCTTTATCAGTCCCCAGTGCAGAGCCTGATCCAGCGCTCGATGGAGGACAGCGTGGGTCTGGAAGACCGTGCGCGAGGCAAGGCCGCTCGTCTCCAGCCGAAGATAGGCAGACTGAACCATCAGAGGCGTGAGCCGGACCAACGGGACGCGACCGAGCTCCACCTCAAGGCGATGGACGCAGAGCGCGTAGGACTCGAAGGTCTTGGGCCGGAGCCGCCGGCGGCAGACCTCCAGCCACTCTGCCAGGTATTCCCCCAGGGTCAGGCCGTTGGCGCTGCGCGGGATCCCCGCCGCGATCCGCCATCGCTCTTCCTGCAGCCTCGTGACCAGCTGTCGCCGATCACGTCCGTAGAGGAACCGCCTGGAGCCGTCGGGAAGACGAATTCGTCCCTCCCAGCGACCATCGGAGCGCAGCATGATCGAGCCTGAGCCGTACCGCCTTCGTGCCATTGATGCACCTCCTCTGGAGGAGCTTGAATGCACTGACACGAATACGCTTGTCAGTCAGATTGTCAGTCACCCTAGCAGGAGGCCTGCTTAGCTTGGTGACCACAGATCAAGAGCCCTATCAATTTCGAATACAGAATCGAACTGGTGGGCCGGGCAGGAGTCGAACCTGCACAGCTTTCGCGGCGGTTTTACATTCGTAGAACGTGTGTTCGCGGTCGTTCGCCGGGGTTCGCCGCGTATACAAATCGCCCCTTTCGGCGGGCTCCTCCGTTCGCGGTCGTTCGCCCAAGTTCGCCCTAACTGCTGTCATTTCGCTGTCTGGCACGATATGCTGGCATACCATGAAGCGGACTACAGTCAAGCTCCCCGACGACTTGGACGCCAGGCTCCGTCACGAAGCCGAGCGCCGCGGGATCACGGTGTCGGAGCTGACCCGCCATGCTATCGAGACCCACCTCGTGGGCCCAGGCGGCCGCCGCCGTTTGGGCGCCGCCGGCCGCAGCGGTGAGAGCGACGTCTCCCATCGGATCGAGGAGATACTGCGGTCAGAACTCGCGGGCCGCTGATCGTCGATGCCGGACCCCTCTACGCGGCGTACGACGCGGACGACGCCGAGTACAGCCGCTGCCGGCGCCTTCTCCGCAACCACCCGGGGCTCGTCCTGGTACCGATCCTGGTCGTCACCGAGGTCGCTTACCTTCTGGGCACCCGAGTCGGAGTGGAGACCGAGGTGCGCTTCCTAGGCGACCTGGCGGCGGGCGACCTTGTGCCCGAGCCGGGCGCCCCTGCCGACTGGCTTCGGATCGCCGAGTTGGTGGCGGCCTATCGCGACTTGCCGCTTGGCACTGTCGACGCTTCGATCGTCGCGGCTTCCGAACGGCTTGGCACTCGCACGATCGCCACTCTCGATCGGAGGCACTTCTCGGTTGTTAGGCCCGCCCACCTCCCCGGGTTCGATCTTGTCCCGTGAGGCGATCCCAGTCGGGTCGTCCCATGGCCACGTCTTGACGTGTCCGAAAGTGGTACTACGCCTTGAGCCGGCTGTCCTTTGCTCTGGCCTCAGCGGCTACTTGCTGGTGACGAGGTTCGAGACCTTTGGCTCTATTTGCCAAATGGCCGGCCATCTGGCCGGCTGAGGCGCGGGTCGGATCGAGTTTTGCCCCCCTACACCAGTTCCTGCGCCACGCGGAGGAGCAGGTGGAGGTGCTGAACCACGCCACCGCCGGCATCAGCTCGGACCAGATGCGCATGCATGTCTGCTGGGGCAACTATGAGGGGCCACCCACCCACGACATCGAGCTAGATCGGATTGTTGACATCGTGATGCGTGCGCGCTCTAACTACGTCTCCTTCGAAGCGCTAATCCCAGGCATGCGCATGAATGGGAGTTCTGGGCCAAGGCCCGGATTCCGACAGATAAGGTTCTCATTCCCGGCGTTATCGACACCTGTACGAACTACGTCGAACACCCGCGCCTGGTGGCGCAGCGTCTTCACCGCTTGGTCAGCATAGTCGGGGCGGATCGAGCCATCGGCGGGACCGACTGCGGCTTCGGCACCTTCGCCGGCTTTGGCCGCGTCCACCCCGACATCTGCTGGGCGAAGCTGAGCGCTTTGGTGGATGGCGCCGCGCTGGCCTCAGCAGCGAGCTGACGGGAATCCATGAAACCGGCCCTAAGGGCGATCGCAGACGATCTGACGCGCGCCGCCGATCTCGCCAGCCCCCTACTCCAAATGGCCTGCCGTTCGGTTAGGCGCCGCTACCGATAAGCGCCGGATGACCCTAAGATACTTAGCGCGAGCTGAGCACCGTACCCTCCAACCCCACCAGTATGGAGTGCCTCGATGACCGAAACGCTGGATCGACCCGTCGACACCTCAGCTGCCCGAACCGTCGTGACGGAATGGCTCGCTAACTTCGAGAATGCCCTGACCGCCGGAAATATCGACGCGGTAGTCGGCCTGTTCCTCGACCACAGCTACTGGCGCGACCTGATCGCGTTCACCTGGAACATTGTCACGGTCGAGGGTCCCGAAGGCGTGGGCGACATGCTCGGTCATACCCTGGATCGAGTGCAGCCCAGCGGTTTCGCTGTCGCGGGCGAGTTGGGCGAGCCGGGCGAGGGCGGTGGGGTTACCGAGACCTGGATCAAGTTCGATACTTCAGTCGGCCGAGGCGTCGGTCATCTGCGGCTCAAAGACGGCAAGGCTTGGACGCTGCTGACGACGCTGAACGAGCTCAAGGGTCACGAGGAGCCGATGAGTGACCGGCGACCCAAGGGGGCCGAGCATGGCGCCAACCCGAATCGGCAGACCTGGCTCGAGGAGCGCCGGCGCGAGGCGGAAGATCTCGGCCATATCACTCAGCCGTACGCGGTCATCGTCGGTGGCGGGCAAGGCGGCATCGCACTCGGTGCGAGGCTGCGCCAGCTCGGCGTGCCCACGATCATCGTCGACCGCAACCCCCGGCCCGGCGACGCATGGCGCAATCGCTACAAGTCGCTGTGCCTGCACGACCCGGTCTGGTACGACCATCTGCCGTACATCGACTTTCCGAAGAACTGGCCGGTCTTCTCGCCCAAAGACAAGATCGGCGACTGGCTCGAGATGTACGCCAAAGTCATGGAGCTCAACTACTGGGGCTCGACCGAATGCAAGAGGGCCTCCTATGACGAGACGGCCAAGGAGTGGACGCTTGTCGTCGAGCGAGACGGAGTCGAGACGACGCTGCGACCGAAGCAGCTCGTTCTGGCGACTGGCATGTCCGGCAAACCCAACATGCCGAACTTCGAAGGCATGGACGTCTTCACAGGCGATCAGCACCACTCGTCCAAGCATCCCGGACCAGATGCCTACCGTGGCAAGAAGGCCGTCATCATCGGCTCGAACAACTCCGCCCACGACATCTGCGCCGCGCTCTGGGAGGGCGGCGCCGACGTCACGATGGTTCAACGGTCCTCCACGCACATCGTGAAGTCCGATTCTCTGATGGAGATCGCCCTCGGCGGTCTGTACTCGGAGAGCGCCGTCGCATCCGGGATGACGACGCAGAAGGCCGACCTCACGTTCGCCTCGTTGCCCTACCGGATTCTGCACGAGTTTCAGATCCCGGTGTACGACGCGATCCGCGAGCGCGACGCCGACTTCTATGCACGGCTGGAGAAGGCAGGCTTCCTGCTCGATTACGGCGACGACGACTCCGGGTTGTTCATGAAGTATCTGCGCCGCGGTTCCGGCTACTACATCGACGTGGGCGCGTCCGAACTCGTAGCCAACGGTGACATTAAGCTCGAGTCCGGCGTCGATGTCGTGGGACTGACGGAGAACGCGGTTGTTCTGAGTAACGGAAAGGAACTGCCCGCCGATCTCGTCGTCTACGCAACCGGCTATGGCTCGATGAACGGCTGGGCTGCGGATCTGATCTCGACGGAGGTTGCAGCCAAGGTCGGTAAGTGTTGGGGTCTCGGGTCGAACACTACCAAGGATCCTGGGCCTTGGGAGGGCGAGCAGCGCAACATGTGGAAGCCCACCCAGCAGGAGGCCCTGTGGTTTCATGGCGGCAACTTGCACCAGTCGCGGCACTATTCGTTGTACCTGGCACTTCAGCTCAAGGCGCGGATGGAAGGAATCCAGACACCAATCTACGGACTCCAGGCAGTCCACCACCTGAGCTAGCGCTGCAGCTGCCGCCGCGCCCCAGTCGCTAACGCCCTTATCGCCCGCCACGAGAAGGGTGTCGTGTCCGACCTGGCTCGGCTGGAGGACGAGCTGGCTTAGCGGCTGACCCTGCCCGCCGCCGGCTGAACCGGTCGACCAGGAAAGCGAGCACGGTGCCATAAACGAGATGGGCCGCGATCATCGACAGCGGCCGGCCGACCCGGTCCTTGTGCGGTGGGGGCATTAGTCCCAATATCGGCGCCAAGCCTGCGTAGCTGACGGCCCAGATCGCGGAGGCGAACACGACACCGAGCGGGAGCGTCGGGATGGACGACGGCACCCAACGCCTCACGAGGCCGAAGGTAGCCCCTCCACCGGCGCCAAAGGCGACGTGGTTAGCCGATGCCAGGAGGTCCTGTGCGATCCGTGACCGCCGGACGCCGAGACGGTCGAGCACCCGCGAGGTGATCTTCTCAGGCGGCATCTCGCCCATCAGGCCGAGCCTCCTGAAGCCGAACATGGCGGCGCTCATTGCAATCGTCGCCAACGCACCGGCGGCCGCGCCCTCGAGGACCTCCGCGCCGACGCTCCCGCTGGCATCATCTCTTGACATTCCTGCTAGTACGTTAGTTGATATCGTCGCCTGACATGGGGAAATTCTGGTCGCCTGTACCAGTCTTGTGGGAGGGCAAAACGTGATCCAGCGGGATCGGCGAGGCTGTGAGGATGTTCGAGCTGCTCCGCATCTTCCTCCCCGCGCTGGCAAGCCTCGTCCGCAAGCGGCACGACCTCGTGGTCAAGAACCGGCTCCTGCGCCGCCAACTCCAGGTCTCCCTCCGGTCCCGTCCTCGGCCTGCCCTCAAGACCAGAGACTGGTACTTCTGGCTGGTGGTCCGGCAACCCCGCTGCCGTGCTCTCTGGTAACTTTTCGACAGACGCCCTTTTGGCGGCGCAACCCCATCGATATCGCCCTGCACCGAACCCGGAGCCGGCGGCCACCGCCACCACCGCTGACGCTCGTCCAGGCAGAGGGGCCGTTCACGGAATCGTCGCTGCGAGATCCAAACGAACCGCGACCAACTGGCTTCGGTGTCGCGGTGCTGGGATCTCTGTCCGATCGGTCCTAGGCGGCCTCCCTACGACAGAGCAGCTTGAATCGGACTGACTTTTGCCGCCCTACAGGCGTTTCAGATCGGTTTGGCGGAGGATATCTGCGAGTGGCGGCCAGAGGGCTGCCGTACGCGATCACGATGCCACCGTCGAGTTCCCTCAACCTTCCAGCCCCAGCCGCACACGCGGCAGTGTCCGCCAGCGCCGCGGAGCCGCCTGAATCTGCAACCAATAATTGATAGCATCGCTATAATTAACTCTCCCGTCCACACCTCATTACAGTTGGAGGCGACAAGTCGCATGAAGGACAAGCTGAAGGGCAAGGCCGAGGAATTGAAGGGCAAAGCAACCGGCGACCGGGTCGAGGAATTGAAGGGCAAAGGGCGGCAGGCGGTCGGCGACATCAAGCAAACGGCGAAATCGGCGGCATACGACGCCGAGCACCCGAAGCGAGACCGGGCTTAAACCTCAAGCGGACATGGTACGACGTGGCGGACCGCCCTAATCGGCAGTCGGAGGGCAAACGTCCAACCAGGCCCTGCAGATTGACTTTTGCCCCCCCGCAACAGCCGCTGCCGGCGCCTTCTCCGCAACCATCCGGGGCTCGTCCTGGTGCCGATCCTGGTCGTCACCGAGGTCGCCTACCTGCTGGAGACCCGAGTCGGGGTGGAAACCGAGGTGCGCTTCCTATCAGGTCGCGCGAGCGGTGCGGCCGCACTCGGTTGTAGTGCGTGACGTACTCGCCGATCACTCTGCTTAGATGCCGCTGGCCGACGATCAGCATCCTTCTTCGCCGCCGGCGAGAGCTGTGGCTACCCAGCCGCTCTGCTCAGCGACAACGGTGCCGTCTTCACTGGCAAGTCCCGCAAGGGCAAGGTGATTCTCGAATCCGAGCTCGAACGCCTCGGCATCGCCTGCAAGCACTCAACCCCCTACCACCCCCAAACATGTGGCAAGGTCGCGGGCCACGGGATATTGGCCGCGACCTTCGCTGGCAAGCTAAGATCGGCGGCTGCGATCGCAATCGAGCTGGGTGACTTGGAATCACTTGTCAGCGTACGGGTGGCGCAAGCCAAGCGGGTGCTCCAGCGTTTTCCTGGTATCGGTGAGCCGGGGGCGGATCGAATCCTTCTCTTCGGCCGCCTCCACGCGGTGCCAGCCCTTGACTCGAACGGCAGCCGCGCCTTGCAGCGACTACTGTCGGTGAGCGTTGGTGGTTCGTATGCTCGGGTCTACCGGGCCGAGACGGCATTGATCGCCGCCGGGCTGCGTGCCGACTTCGACGGACTGATCGAGGCTTATCAGTTGCTGCGCCGGCATGGCCAAGAGCTGTGCCGTCGCAAGGTACCGTTGTGCGACGGATGCCCCTTGCGCGACGGCTGCGACTACTACGTCCGCTTGGGGAGTCGACTCGAGGGATCGCCGGGGACGGCCTCAGCGATCACACCTTGGTCTTGAGACGGAGGGTGGAGCCGTCGAAGGTGTCGACGTCGCTCCAAGGGATTCGGTGCGCGTGGGGGTGGCCGCGCAGGTGGTATCTGAACAGCCGCAGCACGTCCAGCCGGTCAAGCCACTCCCAGCCGCCGCTGAGGATCTCGGTCAACCGGTAGGGCGGGCCGTCGGTGACGGCCAAGTCGACCACAAGGCCGATGGTGCAGCCGTCGCTGTCGACGATTCGGCTGCCGACCAGGTCCGCCACCCGCACCTTGCGAGCCTGCGCGCTCACCGTCGGCTCCGTTTCCCGGTGCGCCCGTCGCCTAGGCGCTCCTTCCATGCACGGTAGCCGCTGCCGGGGATGAACCGGAGGATGTGCTCCGCGATCCAGCCCTCCGAGTCGCCGACCCGGTAGGCGTCGGCGTCCTGCTTAAGGCGCAGGGTCAGCCCCTTGGTCATCAACTCCGTGAGCGGAATGCTGGCCTCGAAACGACCGTGGAGGATGAGCTTGGCGGCGGGCCGCAGGAGGGTGCCCACCCTGCCGGTGAGCGCCTCGGGCCCGGTAAGGATGTGGGTCAGCTCCACCGACCCGTCGGCCCTCATCTCGCCGGCGATGTCTGCAACTCGCCCGATCTCCTTGCCATCGGCCGAAACCATCTGGCTATCCATGATGTCGCGCATCAGGTGCAACGTCCGCGCCATTGTTAGCCGCCCCCCGTGATCAGCAGTAGCGGCATCGAGACGGCGGCTACCACGAACGCCATCGCGATGATCGCGATCGTGCCGACGTTGCTCAGCCAGCCGTTGGTGTCCTTCCCGAGGTAGTGGCTGTCGTTCATGATCACCAGGAAGGGGGCCAGCGAAATCGGCAGCAGTAGAGCGGTGACCGCCGAGCCGAGCAGGGCCAGCTGCAGAGGGTCGACGCCGATCAGCCCGATCGTGACCGCCACGAGCAGAAAGACGATGATCGTCAGGTTGAAGCGGGCGGCGTCGACCGGCTTATGGTGCTCTCCCCAGCGCCAGCCCATGCCCTGAGACAGGTTGTAGGCCATCGATAGTGCAACCTCCAGGCACGCGCCGAAGCAGGTGACCAGCAGCGCCAACGCGAATAGCACGCTCCCGGTGGGCCCCAAGGCCTTGCCCATCGCGAGGCCCACCTCGCCCAGCGTTCCCCCGCTCAGGTGGAGCGGCCGGAGAACCATCGCGGAGAGGGTCACCAACGCGATGGCGGTGATGCTGCCAAAGCCCATGCCCACCACCGCGGTTACCTTGTTGAGCGTCAGCGAGCGACGCGTCCATCCCTCTTCGCGGGCGCCCGATGAGTAGAAAAAGATCAGGTAGGGGCTGATCACGGCGCCCAGGATGGCCGCCGCCAGGAACATGTATTCGCCCAGCTCACCTGACTTGATCTCCGGGTTCCAGAGTGTCATCACCACGTCCTTCGGCGGCCCGCCGAGGGCGACGATGGCAACCACAAAGGAGAGCGTCACCATGCCGAGGATCGCGGGTCCGTTCTCGATAACCTCGAAGGACGCCAGCCAGATCATCACGAACACGGCGATCGCCGCTACCGGGAACATGAGGTGCCAGCTGAGGCCGGTCAAAAGAGACAGTGCGATCGCCACGCCACCGATCTCGGCGGTGAACATCAGGGCATTGGCGATCAGCTCGCTGGTGAGCGGCAGCAGGTACAACTTGAAGCCGAAGTGCTCACGGATCGCGGCCGCGTATGGCTTCTTGGCGACCGCCGCCAGGCGGCCGCTCATCTCGACCAGGAGCATGATCGCGACGGTCGCCAACAGGAAGGCCCACACGAGGCCGAGCCCGAACTTCGCGCCCGCCTCACCCGACGTCGCCACCGCCCCAACATCGACGAAGCCGCCGATCGCGGTGATGATGCCCAGCGTTACGCCCAGGATGGTCTTCAACCTCCGCCCGCCTCGCTGAGCGTCACCGCCGCGGCCTCGAGCATCGCGGCCTGTCCCTGCCAGTCGCAGCCGTCATCTAGGCAGGGCGCCTCCAGCGCGGGCACCGCGGCGCGAAAGACGGCGACCAGGCGGTTGACCTCGGCGCGGGATGGCGCTCCTTTGGCTTGGCGCAGCTTGGGCTCGAAGTTCCGGAGACTTTCCCGGTAGTTGGCGAAGGCCGATTGGGCGTAGGGCCTACTGATCCTGCCCTCGTGGACGTAACGGAGGGTCGCCGCGGCCGCCGCCAGCTCGGCGCCAGCGGTGCCGGCCTGGGTGGCGAAGCCCGACCTGACGATCTCGCAGCCCGACAGCGTCAGCGATAGTGTCAGCGCCACCGCCAACCCAGCGGCGGCCAGGCTAGAAATTCGCAGACCGCCCACCACGACAGCACTATAGAAATAAATGGTCCCGGCCAAGCACCCGAAGCACACCCAGTACGTTAAGGACCTTGGCGTCGTCCACGACCAGTCCTTCGCGCATCCGGTAGAATTGTTGACTGCCAGCGTCATGGAACTTGCGCCGCCGCAGGTGATCGATGACCGCTACGGCCTGATCAACCGGTTCGAGGCCGGTATCGTCAAACACGGCACAACCATCGTCAGTGGAGCGAGCACCTCCGCGATGAGCGGGCCTTCGCGCTGGCGCTCGTGGCTGACTGCCGCCAGGCCGCCGAGCAAACCGCCCGCACAGCGCGCCTGAAAACGGCCGCCGCCTCGGCGATCGGTCAGGCCCTTGACCTGCTCGGCAGCCTCAGCGTCTCTCTGGCCGGCATCACCGTCGATCTGCGATCGCGAGGCCGCCACCACGAAGCAGCGCCCGCCCTCGAGGACCAACTCTTCGAGGCCGTGGCCTCCGCGTGCCGCGGCGTGACCGCTGCCGCTGGGAGTGGAATCGTCCTCTGCTACGACGAGGCCCACGTCGTCCGCGATTCGCAGGCCATGCTCCAGCTGCCCCTCAACACCCTGCTGGCGGTCACCGCCCGGCTCCAGCGCGAAGGCATCCCGCTGATGCTGGTCATCTGCGGCCTTCCCACGCTGACCGAGAACCTGGCTCGGGCCAAGAGCTACTCCGAGCGCATGTTCCAAGCTGAGGAGCTCGATCGGCTGCGATCGCCGGAGGATGTCTACGCCTTCACGCTGCCCCTTGAGGCGGCCGGCCGCCGTCACGAGCCAGCCCTCGCCGCGGCGCTGGCATCCGACGTGCGCGGCTACCCCTTCTTCATCCAGTTCTTCGGTGCGCTGCTCTGGGAATCGTCGCCATGGCCATCTGCACTCACGAGGGATGACTACGGCCTCTCGCGGCCCGCCATGCTGGCCGCACTTGACAGGGCATTCTGCGAGGCCCGCTTCGCCAGGACATCACTGGCCGAGCGGCGGCTGCTGCAGACGATCGCAAGCCATGGAGAGGCTGCACCGCTCAGGCAGGTCATTGGCGCTCTGCGAACGTCGAACGGTGCTACCCAGAGACTGATGTCCCGCCCCGCCGACAAGGGACTCGTCTACCGGCCCGAGCGCGGCGTCGTCGCCTTCGCCGTCCCGCTCTTCGGCAAGTACTGGACGATGCCCCCCTGGGCGAGGGTTACCTGTTCGCGATGAGCATCGCGGACGTGGCGGCTCTGGTCGCCGTTCTCGACGTTAGGCAGTCGCCCGGCTCGACTGACATGTACCCCTTCGTACAAGGCGGCGCTGCTGCCGGCCGGCTCTCGAGGATCTGGCCTGTGTCCGAGCACTACAGCGTCAACTGGCCGCCCCCCTGACACTGACAGCAGGTCAGTTCCAGGACCTGGCCGATTCCCTCCAGCGCATGGGAACTCCGGTCGGCGGGTAACAGTCGGGCGGGCGTCATCTCAGACGATCTGACCCCCGCTGGAGCGCCTGCCGGAGCGCCCGGTCGAGCACCACATGGAGCTGGTGGCGGTAGGCGCCACAGGAGCCGCCTACAGACGGGTGCGCCCAAACTGCTGTCAGAACTGCTGTCAGAACTACTCGGACCTACCGACCCGAACCTTCCGCTCATAAAAGAATCCGATCGATCCGAATACGGATTTGGGCTGGTGGGCCGGGAGGGAGTCGAACCCCCACAGCTTTCGCGGCGGTTTTACAGACCGTTGGGCTCGCCACGTGCCCTTTGCCGACCCACGTTGAAGTTCAGCCGCTGCCGTGGCTGGCAAGCACCTATCCTACCCAATACCCACGTGGACAGCGAACGGCCGTCTACCCGGCTCCGCCCTGTGACCGGTGGATACGCGCGGTACGTGCTTGCCGTGATGGTGGCCATCAACTTCCTGAACTACTGCGACCGCTGGGTCGGCGCCGCCGCGGCCCCCCTGATACAGGTAGAGTTTCGTCTCTCAGACTTCGAGGTGGGCCTCCTCGGCACGGCGTTTCTCCTCGTATACGCCGTCTCCGCCCTGCCTTTCGGGTATTGGGCGGACCGCGGGATTCGCAAGACGGTGATCGGCGTGGGGGTCGCCATCTGGAGCCTGGCCACGGTGCTCTCCGGCTTCGTCCAGAGCTACTTCCAGCTGCTCCTCACCCGGACGGTGCTCGGCATCGGGGAGGCAAGCTACTACCCCGCCGGGACTTCCCTGATCAGCGACTACTTCCCGGCCGGGACCCGAGGGCGCGCCATGTCGATCTGGAGCGCCGGCACCGCCGTGGGCATCGCGGTGGGATTCGCCGGCGGCGGCTACGTCGCCGAGAATTTCGGCTGGCGCCGGGCATTCTTCTTCGCAGCGCTGCCGGGGTTGGTCTGCGCGGCCCTCGCCTTCGGGCTGCGGGAGCCGCTGAGAGGTGCCGCCGAAAAGGTGGGCCCGAAGCTGGAGCGGACGTACGAGGCCAGCCTCTCGGCCTTCCTGAACCTGCTTCGCATCCCGACTCTGAGGGCGACCATCCTGTCGCAGACCTTCCTCTACTTCGTCCTCGCCTCCCAGGCCTTCTGGCTGCCGACCCAGCTGCACCGGCGATTCGCCATGTCGGTGAGCCAGGCGAGCCTGATCTCGGGCGTGGTCATCGTGCTGGGCGGCCTGGTGGGGACGCTCGTGGGCGGCGTGCTGGCGGACCGGCTCAGCCGGCGCACGCAGCGCGGCTACCTGCTGGTCGGCATGACCGGCTTCAT